>JBBSBS010000034.1:0-29178 GCA_038251045.1 Aggregatilineales bacterium
TATGCCCATCCGGCCTACTGGTCACAGTGTGCTTCCGTAAACCTTGTGGCGTATTCCCAATTTTTGGCCAGACAGTATCGTGCCGATAATGCGCAATCGGCCTACTGTTCACACTTTGCGTCCGGTAAACAGGTAAGGCGCTAAATGCCCTCCCTTGGTGAAACCCATCAGTAACACCTGCCAAAAGTGACGTTGCTGGTTGCAAGGCGGTCGCAGCCAATGAAGCTCCAACCAATTGGAGAAATGTTCGTCTTGAAAGCATGTCGATGAAAACCTCAGTTCATGCAGAAACGCGGAAAACTACAGCGTGGATGGCACTTGAACCATTAGGGAATACAGATGTGGCATGCGATGCAGGTTGCGTAAACCCTTCGCTATCGGTTGCGCGAACTTTGACCAGATAATCACCCGGTGCTGGTGGCATCCAATCAATTTGCCAACGCGTCCAAGTTCCCGGTTCACCGTTTTCGAATGACACCGGCATCCACTCGCCGTCGTCAATACTGAGTTCAATTTGGGCAATTTCGCGCACACCAGCGTAAGCCATACCGCTAAAGGTGACTTTTCCCGATACAACTTCGTGAGCATTCGGACTAAACACTGATGCAGTTGTCTGTACCCATCCGTCTGCCGACCAACCCCGCGACTCGAAATGACCGGATGAAGGCGCAGCCATGAATTCAATTGTATTTAACCATTTAGGCGATTTGTAGTCATATACCCCCGGCACGATTAACCGCATCGGAAAACCTTGCTCACGTGGCAAGATCGCACCGTTCATTTCGTATGCCAGTACGGAATCTTCAAGCATTTCGAGCGGTAAATACGTGCTATAACCGTTAATGCTGTTGAATTGCCCGTAATGTACGTCAGAACTGACTCCTGCCCGTTCAAGCAGCTTTTTGAACGACACACCTTTCCACATCGCATGACCCATCAGCAAATTCTGGGGTGTGCTCTTTATGCTGGCCAATGTATATGGTACTTCCACAGCAGGCAGAGCAAGCACATCATCAAGTGAAAGCACCAGCGCTTTTTCGACAAGACCCGTGACGTTTAACCGCCAGACTGCCGCATCAATCACTGGTATATCATTAACAGAATGATTATAAAAATGGGCATTGGGAGTAAATCCGGTCGACTCAACAAATGGGAGCAAAGCGGAGAATCGGGGCAATTCACGAACTGCAATCTGGTTTTCAGGCATCATATTAGCCTGCAAAAATTGCCGCCTCGTTATCGGGTTATGTTTTGTGCTCAATACGCGCAAATCGCAACTTACCTCTCACTAGCCTACACACATAATACAAGCAAGCCGGTTTGCATTATAGTTGTGATTATGACTACAGCGATAGCTAGACTCTAGAATTATTAACGTCAAATAGGAACTAAAAGAGCCGCTCATATTGAGCAGCCCCCTAAAACACAAATTCAATACGTTGAAATTATGACTGACGTGCAACCGCGGCTTCGACACACTTCGCACCGTTGGAGCCAACGATAGTGCCGTGGCGGACACCAGCAGGAATATCCACGCGGTCACCTGCCCGCAAATTCATGCGTTGGTTAGAATCTGGCAGGCTAATCTCGACCGTACCCTCAACCACATACAACACCTTATCATACCCATGACTGCGTACACCGTAACGATGGTTCGGTGTATTAACCCACATATAGGGTCGCAGGCCTTCTTTTTTCATTTCACGGGTGATAACAGAAAATGTGGGATGTTGACTGCCATGCCAACGGGTTACGCGGATAGAAGATTGCTTGATATTCATAAAAATGAGGACACCCTTTCAAGAGACGATTTGCAACACTGTAACTGATTACCCTGACTTGTGAAAAGATACACGACCGTCAGCTACAGGGATTGGGGGGGCATTTTACCGCACTGCCATTGTTTTCTGCAACAGCCAACATGGTTCCTTAACATGATGCACCACTCCCAAGTGATCAGTATAACTCCATTCACCGCGATCATCCATAAAGACTTGATAACCCAACCGCTCATACAACCTACGAGCAGCATGATTACTCTTGGCCGCGGCAATAGTTGCGTGATAGTAACCGCGTTCCATGATACACGATTCTGCTTCTATCATAAGCTTGGTTCCTATGCCCTGAGTCTGAAACATTTCCATAACGCGTAAAGAATACAGGTACGCTTGCTTGTTTCCTCCCTCATCCTTCATGAACAATATAAAAATGTGTCCAATCGGAAAACCGTTGCAATCAGCTACAAGCATTAAGCGCTTGCCTAACTGCTGCTCATGGTATGCCCGACGGAAAAGGTTCCGAAAATGAGCATACTGCCCATACCATTCCAGTCGTGGCAAGTCATCCTGTCGCGCAATTCGTATGATCACAGGCAACGAAACCTGAAAGGTTGGTTGTTCAAGTATTGCCATCACAAACATTCTCATCATAAATTAATCGACGGATGTATTGTTGTTCATCGTTTTTATGCGTCAGTTCGCCATCTAACCAAGCATCGCGCAACCGCTGCAAAATTACACTATAACACCGACCGGGTTTCAATCCCGATTCACGCAAAGTGTCACCACTGGCGAATGCCTTCACATGCCGCCACTTAGCCCAATACTCTTCAATACGCCCGCGAACCTTATCATTTTCGACCACATACCACAAGGCGAGCAGTGCCAGTTCAGGCGCAGTTTCCAACCGGCTCACAATAGAGCTAGGTCGCAAATCTGTTTGTGCTAATTCATCCGATTGCCGAAACAATCGTGCGGCCTGAAGCATTGATTCGGTCAACCTACGCCCGAATAAAAGTCGTCCACATAATGATTCAAGTGCATCCGGTTCGATGAAAACCCCTAGAACATGCCAGTAAAGATCTGCAATATCATCTGGCGGATTAAACCCCGCAACTCTTTCTTCTCGCGCTTGATGAAACACATTACTCACTCGTTCGTCAATCACAAACGCTGGATGAATAGCCCTTAATACCCCCCGTGCCTGCAAATTGAGTAACCCACGCTCCGGTTCACGTTCGTGTAACAGCAGAGTCAATTCATTCCGCAGTCGCTCGCCTGTAATGCGTCCCAACATCGGCAGCGCGGTCGTCATCAGTTCGGATGTACGCGGCTCAATTTTAAATCCCAAACGTCCTTCAAATCGTACTGCACGGAGGATGCGAGTCGGATCATCAATAAAGCTCAGGCTGTGCAATACGCGTATCAGCTTAGCATCCATATCGCGAATTCCACCGTAGAAATCGACTACATACCCAAATGCTGATGCAGGACTCAATTGTACGGCTAACGTATTTATTGTGAAATCGCGGCGCTGCAAATCCAGTTTGATTGAGCCATTATAAACAGTTGGCAACGCGGTGGGTTGTTCGTAAAATTCATATCGGGCAGAAGCAAAATCAATTTGTTCAGGTAAATCAGATATTGCTCCATCCTTGTCCTTATTAGCCGGATTCCATCTGGCGGTTCCAAATGGCTTAAACGGTGTTACATCCCCGCCCTGCTCCAACCGGATATGCTCAGCAAACGCAATAGCATCGCCTTCAATTACAAAATCGATATCATAATTTGCACGACCAAGCAGTAAATCTCTTACTACTCCGCCCACAAGATAAGCTTCAACGTGGTCAGCCTGTGCCCGCTCCGCAACAATCCGAATGCACGACGCAGCACCACGTCCAAGCATCGTGTCGAGTTGTTTTTGTGTTATTGTACGATCCGCAACCAGCGAGCTGGGGTGCATCTTCGACCAATACTTCAACAAATCCGTCCGGGTAACGATGCCGATTAATTGCCCACTAGCATCCACCACGGGTATCTGCCCCCAACCACTTTCAAAAAAAACCTGTTCCAGTTCAAATATTGATGTCTCACGGGTTACGGTGATATTCCCCGCCAACATTACATCCTGCGCCCGTAAATCACGCATCTGATGTTCATCTGCTCGGTCTGCATCGCGACGTGTCAACAACCCAACAACCAGTCCGGCATCCATAACCGGAAAGCCTTCATGTCCTATCTGGCGCAAACGGCGTATAACAGCCCTTAAAGGTTGTCCAGCCTCAACCGTTTGCACACCATAAGACATTAAATCTGCTACTACCGCAACCGGTGTAATAGTGGTTTCTAACGTCTGCCAGATAACCGCAACAATTTCATCCAATGATCGGTCACGAATCGTCGCAGCCGAAGCCCGTTCATGCCCACCGCCACCCAGCAAACGTGCAATCTTTCCCACATCGACTCCATCGACGATGGAACGCGCAACTAAAAGCTGGCTCATCGGCATATCGACAACGACAAACAATGCTGCCGAGTCGATTAAATCACGCAGTCGATGCACAACACTACTGACCTCGGCAATGTATTCTGGTACCGAAACCGGGCATACAGATACGGTGTACCCCTGAATAGTGCGTGTCTGCATATGATCCATCAGCAATTCCAACAGGTTTTGTTGTTCCGCGTTCAGAGGCTGTGAAAGAAATCGCCTAACGGTGTCCAAAACAGCCTGCTGCTCCAATAACCACGCCGCTGCCTGAATATCGCGTACAGTAGTTGTACCATATGTGAGCGAACCTGTATCTTCATATATACCCAGCATCAGCAACGTCGCCTCAAGCGAGCTGATGCCAATGCCTTGCTGCCGAATATGCTCCACTAGTGCAGTCGTAATCGCGCCGACTGATTCGCAGTTAAATTGATACGCTGCCGGCATTTCTCCAACGAGCGCATGATGGTCATAAATCGTAACAGAAATATCCGATGGCAATGGATTAATCGCTGGCAGGCGTTGTGTATCCACCAGCGTAATGCGGCTAATAGTGCGTGTGCCCAAATCAACCTGCCGGACAAACGGAAACCCGCCGCCATATAAGGCTAGAAAGCGGATAACATTTTGGTTCAGACGATCTGGAAGCAGCGGTACTGAATCTGGGAACAGACGTGAGGCGGCAAACAGTCCAGCTACCGCATCAAAATCAGCATTCTCATGTGTCAGAATTATGTCCACGCCGTATCCAATTTATGCGCTAGCAACCTGCATCGCCCACTGCGGACTCAGCAAATAGGGTGGCAAATAAGCTGGTATATTGCTAAACGGCAGCACTTCCGGTTTCAACCGGATTCCCAGTACATCCCGCATGAAATCACGCCGTGCTTGAATACGATTCCATGCCTCTGGATAGTGGCTAGCGAAGGCAGCACGCAGTTCCTCATCTGCCAGCGCAATCCCATCCTCAATGTTTGTTGTGTAATAATCCGTCCCGGTAGCTGGAATAACATCAACTTGTAATGCCATTCCAGATTTCAAAGGAACCTTCGATCCTTCATATACGGGTGAATGTGCCCATTCATCAAGATGAATAAAATGACCGGGGTTTAGACTGACCCCAAAAAAAGGATCGCCAATGTGTTTATGGATAATGTCATAAAGTTCGCCACCGGTTGTGCCAATTCCAACGTGTTCATACCAATCTACAACTGCACTAAAGTAAGGTGCAACTAATTTATCTACATAATCGCTTATGCCTTCTGGCAATTCATCAGCACTATGAACGACAAAACCCGCGCGGGCGTTCAATGCCCCCCATAAACCAACGCACATCGTGAATTTTTCACCCAATTGAATCGTTTTCATGGAAGGGCTAGCGAGACCAAATCCGGTACGTTCACCACTTGACATCATCAAATGTACGGAATGTGGAATTCCGTTGAGCTCCATGAGTTGTACAGCTTCGTATTCGGTCATGCCGGGCTGCAATGCAAATAACACGTTGCGAAGAGACTGCGAAGAATGAGTTGCCGCGAATTCAAAAGAGGCGAGTTGATCAACGTCGTTGATATTTTTCAGGCCGTCTACCGGGTCAATAATCGTATCGGTAACATTAATGACCTCGCCTTTGTCGCCGACAATCGACCGTAATGTATCAGCTAAATATGAGGGTACATCCAACCAATGACTATTATTCGATCCATCTTTTTCCGCAAATGATTTCCATCCGACAACCCCCACTTTGCCGGCCTCACCAATACCTGCTGCCCGCAAAACCGAATCGAGCGACTCACTTGAATCGCGAGGCTGCCCGGGCAGGCTAAAATTTTGGTAGAGTACTTTATTTAAGGGTACGGGGCTAATCGCTGCATAAGCCCATCCTTCGTTACCGACCAGCAGCGTAGGAATACGATCCGGTAGCCGAACAGGAACCATATCCGTACGGGTTATTTCACCATCAGAGGATTGCGCTTCAAGATTAAAAATAAGAAGGGCTTCTTCAAATCGCGCGTCATAACCGGTTAGGTAAGCTAGATTAGCGCTATGTTCCCGGTCTGCATAAACTACAACCGCGCTCAAACGTCGCCAATACCATAGATTCTGAGCGACCTTGATTCGCGTAAGATAAGTTTCTAACGGAATAATTGGTTCTACCGTTGGCAAACCAAATTCCGGCAAGTCAAGTTCCGTAAGTCGCACGTCACTTCCCAAAATCCTACCCTCCAAATGAAATTATTGTTAGGGAGTATAACAGGGTTTTGGCGAATATGCGGCCTCCCTATCTACTGCGGCAACCACGGTGAAATCAGCCCACGTTGGAACATACTAATCGACGTAAATACGTTAAAGAAACTCAATAGCGAAAACGCGATGGCGGCGCTTCGGTCATCACGACCTCTCAGCATTGAATAGAGACCCGGCATAATGATGACCAACCACGCCATGTATAGAAAATACACACCTGTTCGTGCCAGTCTTAAACCCTGTATTGTCATGACAATGCCCAGCAGCACAACGACTCCTGCCAAAATCGTTGAGGTTGCGACTGCCCCCCAATAATTGCCAGAAATGGACTGGTTGCGCCCTGCCATCACCGCCGCCCAAACCGCCAGCGCCAATGAGTAAAGAATGTGCATATTAAATAGAATAGTGTGGATAGGATTGAGTGTCATAGTTGTTAAGTTTGGAACGCCGTGTCTTTAGGTAAGGTAAACACAAATGTCGCGCCTTCATTAAGGTTGCTTTTCACGCCAATTCGCCCGCCATGCCCCTCGATAACCGCTTTCGCAATCGCTAGCCCCAATCCTGTTCCCGGATAGCGTCGAGCAGTGCCACCATCCACTTGGTAGAAACGACGGAATATTTTCTGATGTTCATTGGGGTCGATACCAATGCCATAGTCCCGAACCGCAACTTGAACCACAGCACCACTCGTATCTTGCAAGATGACATCAACGACGCTGCCTGCACTCCCAAATTTGACAGCATTATCGAGTATTTTCTCAAAGCTATCACTGATACTCTTGGGATCAACAACAACCTGAGGAAAATCAGCTGACACACGGAGATTGAAACGCAGGTTGGAATCCTGTGCGATCTGTCGATATTTACCTAGAACTTCGGTCACGATTGTCACCAGATTAACAGGTTTCCGGTCGAAAATCTGGGTCTCCAAAGCCTGCACGGACACAATATCTTGAACCAAATCCGCCAGTTTTTGCGATTTCTGAAGGATATTCCCAAGTGCGTCACGTTGATCTTCGGTAATAGGCCCGAATTCACCCTCCTGCAGCAAGCCCCCGTACCCGATCACCGAAATCAATGGGGTTCGCAATTCATGTGAAACGTTCTGGATAAACTCATCCTTGGCTTTATCGGCTTCCTGCAATTCCTTATAAGCACTTTCCAATGCACGCGCGCGGCTATCCAACGATTGATACAGACGAGCATTTTCCATAGCACTACTCACCACGTTGGCGATACCTTGTGCCAGCCTCACCTCATCATCATCAAACTGCCGCTCATCCTGACTTACCAACTTGACAATGCCTACGGTCTCGCCTCTTTCAATGAGTGGCACAGCCATATAAGAGTGTCCACCATGGCTTATTAACCATTCAACTTCGGACGGGTCTTCATCCATATCTTCACGCGAACCCATCCGCGCTTCTTTCTGTTGGATTACAGATTGCATCGTGGGATAATTTTCAATCGCCAACGCCATTTCCGGTCGTTTTGTCCACTCAGCGAATCCTTTTTCGCGTAACAAAGAAGTGTAGCTATCGCCAGCATTCCATGCGCGGATTGTCACCCAACAGGTATTTCCGACACGCATCAGTTGCTCAACCAGATCATCTACTTTTTCTGGTTCCACATTAATCAAGGACTCCACATCAATCAGGCTGTTCTGCCACGCATTGACTATTGCATCCACTTCGGTTGTATCTTCGTCACTAAACGCCACACGTATATGATTACTATAAAGACTAACTGAACCAGCTATAGAATTCTTCAACTTAATTGGAAGCACAATAATACTGATCATCCCGTTAGCTTCTAGTTGGATACGATATTCAGGGAGCAAATCAGGTTCAAGAGTTGAAGCATGAACCATCACCCCGCCATCAATTATCATTTGAGCGAATGGTTCAGAGACAAAATTACGTTCTGGAGCTGTAGTAGCATTCCAACTTAAATCGCAAATTTCAGCCAATGACTCCAGCCGATTTTTCGGTGCATTCCATGACATAATAGTGCAGCGACCAACTTCCAACCCCTCAGCCAAATTCCGCGCAATACCTTCTAGCACCTGTGAAAACTGAAGAGTTGATGAAGCCGCACCGCTCGCATTTAGAATAGTACCCAGTTCATTCACACGCCGCTGCGTTTGATCGAACAACCGGGCATTAATAATAGATACTGCCGCGGTGCCTGCCATACTTTCCAGAAGATGAACATCGTCCTGCGTGAAGTAACTCTCATTGAGCTTATTGACCACTTCCAAAACACCTATAACACGATCCGCGTTAATGAGGGGGACAGCAATCAATGCGTGGGTACTCATGCCTGTCTGTGCGTCTACGCCTTTATAATGTCTAGGTTCAAGTTCCGCATCGCCGACAAGCTGTGACTTTGCTTCACGCGCCACATAACCCGCCACACCTTCCCCTACCGGAACCCGCAACCCTTGTAATATATCCGAGCCTGTTCCCACTGCCGCGACCACAATCAACTCATCAGGATTATCTTTGTTTATCAAAAACAACGAAGCACCTTGAGCCTCAACCACTTTCCGCGCCGAGTTTAGAATATTATTCAGCGTTTCATGCAGCGACAAATTTGCGGTAATCGTATGGGCTGCTTGATTTAGAGCGATCAAGCGCCCTGTCTGACGTTCCAGCTCATCTTCGCGACGTTTCTGTTCGGTCATATCGCTTAAAACAATAACCTGTAAATCTTCGGATTGCGCCCGTGAGCGTGTCAACCATACGGGAATCACGCGATTTTCGCGCGTCATAAGGCGCTGCTCAAATTTCATCGTTGCGATCCCTTCGCGCAGCAATCCGACCATCACCTCAACTCGGTCATCGGGATGAAAGAGTTCCCCAACCGAATGACCTTCCAAAAAACCCTTAGGGTAATTCGTCATACGCAAAAAACGACGATTGATATAACTAATTGTTCCCTTTGAATCAATAACGACCAACCCGTCGCTCATCGTGTCCAAAATCATTTGGCGAAAAGACTGCTCACGCCGCATGTCATCTTCGCGCTGCGTAAGATCACTAATGAGCCGTGAATAATCGAGCGCAATTGCGGCCTGTGTTCCCAAGGAGGTTAGAATTTGGCGAGCACGGGGTGTTTCCATATCGTGGGGTTGTAAATCACCAAGCACCATCACACCCGGCGTTTTACCAGCAGCCGTCAACGGCACAACCGTCAGATAATTCAACCGCAATAACTCCGTTGCCCGAAAAATAGACTCGGTTAGCGGATCATCTTTCAAGCTATCGGTCGTAAGGTTAACCATCATTTTACGGGTAACGAGTGTTGAACAGAACGGATTGACCGTATCGGAAAGCGGAAACTTGGGTACAGATTGCCCGTTGGCTGCGGTCAACAGAAATTCCGTTTCTACCCGCGCTCCACCCGTCGTTGCCAGAATCCTACTCTTCAAAACCTGTTCATCATTATCAACCCCTAACAACCACACCATATCACTTGGCATAATCGTCAACGCCGAATGAGCAACTTCTTCCAACAAACGCTGCACATCCGCTGGCTCTTGGGTAGTTGTAGACAGAACAGTGTCAATACGTTTGATCAAATCAGTAAGATTAACCGGCTTTGTAATATAATCGACTGCCCCCGCCATCATCCCTTCCGCACGCGCATCGCTGGGATTTTTGGCAGTGACGATCACAACCGGAATACTGGACGTTCGCGGGTTGGCCTTCAAACGGCGGCAGGTTTCCATACCATCCATCTTCGGCATCATAATGTCGAGGAGAATCAAATCCGGCTTTTGCTGCTCGGCAATATCCAGTGCTTCTAAGCTGCTGGTCACACCAATCGCATTAAAATCATGGCTTTCCAACCAATCGCGAAGGAGTTGAACTGTATCAGGAATATCATCCACAATGAGGATAGTTGCTTTTTTGCTACTGCCACTGCCGTTCACCATCTGCCGTAATCCCATCGTCTATGTTAATGTATCCACAGAATAGGCTCATTATAGGATAACAGCCTATCATCCGCCATGACGACGACTTGCAAAAATGAAGAACATATACACTCTGGAAATAAAATCAGGGATGATTAACACCCCTGACAAGCAATTTCGCTAAGGTAATTGGAATTAGAAAAGTCGAAGCTGTGTGGCAATGACCCACACCAACCATGCTCCAACGGTCAAATTCGCCACCACCAAACTTTGAACTTGGAGTCCCCCACTCACGTCTGCCGCCTTGCCGCCGCGCATATCCGTCTTGGGGCTAAGAACACTGCTGATTGGAACTGAAATCAAGACAACAATTCCCAACCACAACGGAAATGCACCCTGAACGATCGCCGCCAAAAAGCACACAGCCGCTAACCCTACCGCCGCGTACATTGCGATACGTGTATTGTTTTCACCAAGGATAATGGCCGTGTTATACAAGCCTGCGGCCTTATCCATATCATAATCGCGCAATTGGTTATAAAGCTGTCCATACACTGAAATCAGCGTTACGGCAGCCGCTACAAACCAAACGATACCCGGTTGCATATGATACGTGAAATAGCCTGCCAGCAGTAGCAACCCACTAAGCATAAGCGAATGCGATACGATATCGGTAATGGGCCAGGCCTTGAGTCGTACAGGTCGCCATGAGTAAAGATGTGAAAGCAATAACGTTGCAATACCAATGACCAGCGCCCAAAAACCGCCGAGCGCATATAGAATCAACGTTACCGCCGCAACAGCCCTGCAAGCTGCATAACCAAACCTGATCTCAATCTCGCCCATCGTAATGGGATTCCGCGCTGCCCGATCAGGGTCACGTGCGTCATCCGGCGCGTCTTCAATGTCATTAATCATAAAAGCATAAGCCACTGCCAAAATATTGGCGGCAGTTACGACAATCAAACGCCAATCTAGTAAGATGTTGTTAGGACGGGCAGCCAACAATGCCCCTAATATAGTTAACGGGATAACAAAAGGAACATATTCTTTCCAGCGAGTTAGCCTTATCAGGCCACGTATTTGTGAACGAACAGACATATCCGAATTCCTCTCCTTCACGAAGATTTTCATCTTGCATTAATGATAACACTTAGAATGCAAATAAGCTGCGAACGTCTACTAAATACCGTTGGGTAAACGCCTATTGGCAACCTGCACCGCACACGGTAACATGGCAGGTATGAGGATTTCAAGGGTTATCTATGCTGCTGCGTTTCTCATACTCACCGCCTGTGCATTTGACCAGAGCGCGGGATTATCCATTACAGATACTCCCTCCCCTGTTCCGCTCCCGCAAGGTACACCAGTGCCAACCCGTAGGCGCGAATTGCATCCCATTGAAACACCAGCCCCAACCAATTCCGCTACTCCCGATTCTCGTATACAGTGCGATACTTCCGTTGAAAACACCGAAACAACCCACTCCGTCACAGCTGAGTTGAATTACGTAAAACGCGCTGTAAAAGTTGCGCAACAAATAACCTATACCAACTCCACCGGTGAGTCACTTGACACGCTTGTAATAAATGTGAAGTCCAATTGGCAACCCGGCATCTTCACCTTACAGTCGCTTGATTTAGGCGATGAGCAACAACTTCCATATCACATTACCGGTCAAAGGTTAGAAATCAACTTCCCTCAACCTCTGCCGGATACGTGTACAATCCACATTAATCTTAAGTTTGACCTGCGGTTACCTCTTATTGATTTTGGCGGCTTTCACGCTTATCAAGGCTATTTGGGCTATAGCGACCGACAGGCAAACCTCGGTCAATGGTTGCCTGTTGTCGCAGTACGGCAGGAAAAAGCATGGATTAGCCACGACGAAATTGCAATTGGGGAGCAGGATATTCTGGACATCGCAAATTGGGATGTCACTCTATCTATTGTAAATGCTCCTGATTCAATCCGCGTCGCTGCTCCCGGAATAGTGGAACAAATCAGTGACAATAAATGGCGCTTTATTTTACTTCAGGCGCGTGACTTCAGCCTGAGTGTTGGTGAAAATTACCGGCTGCTTCAGCAAGAAACCGCGAGTAAGGTAATTGTAGAATTATATAGCTTTAGTGATGCCATTTTATCGAAAGATACTGGCAGCATGGATAGCGCGGCATATGCACTAGCCACTGCTGTAAAAAGCATGAATTTGTACGAGGCGCTTTATGGACCCTATCCGCTAAAACGTTTGGTCATCGTTGAGGGTGATTTTCCCGATGGAATGGAATTTAGCGGGATAGTTTTCGTTGGTGGAGAATACTTTAGGGGTTTGGGAGGAGTCGAATCATATTTGACGATTATTTCGGTTCATGAAGTTGCACATCAGTGGTGGTATGCGCGGGTTGGAAACGATCAAGCAATTAATCCGTGGCTGGATGAAGCACTTGCCACATATAGTGAATTGGTGTTCATCGAAAAGTATTATCCCACCCTCACCGACTGGTGGTGGAATTTCCGTGTCAATCGATTACTCCCACAAGGTTTTGTAGACAGCACAGTTTACGAATTCTCGTCACGGCGAGCTTATATCAACGCAATTTACTTACGTGGGGTGGAGATGCTTCAAGATCTCCGAACCAGTCTAGGCGACGATGTATTCTTTGGATGGCTCCATCAATACGCATCAGCGGGTGCAGGTCATATTATGACACCCGAACAATTCTGGTCATTTCTTACACCTCAACAATTTGCAAAAACAGAGGCGATTCGCAATCGTTACTTGCAACAACCGCAAATCAACACCATCGCCACAACACCATCCTGATTCGAAACTTGCCCACCGGAATAATTCGCTATAGTGTCTGAAGTGCGGTTTGCGCGAGTATTTGGTTGAAAGTTGCTAACGGGAAATCTCCCCCGCCTACGGTTGTGGCATTCGCGGCTCCTGCCGCAACCGCATGTTTAAGGGCAACATCTGGCGTAAAACCACTCGCAAATGCAGTAACCAACCCGGCCAGAAAAGAGTCCCCACTCCCAATCGGATCTTTCACTATAATTGAAGGCGGTTTTGCCCACCATTTCCCATTCGAATCAACTAATACTGCCCCATCTTTCCCAAGGGTGATAATCACATTCCCGGCACCGCGTTCTTGAAACTCACAAGCAGCAGATACAGCTAGTTCCGGCGTATCCACAATTCGCCCTAATATATCTCCGGCTTCATCACCATTAATCTTTATGGTAATGCCGGTAAGTGTCAAAACGGCGTGGAGTGGTACGCCGCTCGTATCCACCCATACGCGCTTCCCTGCATCACGACTCACTTGAACCAGCTCGACAAACATTTCGAGCGGCGAATTAGGCGGCAAGCTGCCACTAAAACATATATCCGTTGCTTCATCCAATTGAGCGACGACACTGGCTCGCAAATGCGACCAATCATCAGATGTTACCTTTGGCCCTTGTTCATTTATGACTGTCGCCTCGCCCGTATCTGCGTCCGCTATGATCACACAGGTGCGTGTCTCACCATCAATCCACGTCCACTGACCATTTATGCCCTCTTGTTGCGCCAGATCGACAATTGCCTGACCTGTGCGCCCGCCCATGAAGCAGAAGGAGAGTGTTTTTGCACCAAGAATCTGCGCCGCACGCGCCACATTCAATCCCTTGCCGCCCGCTGCCGATAGTGACGATTGGGCACGAAGCACGCTCCCGATTCTGACAGTTGGAACGACAAGCGTATGGTCAAGTGCCGGGTTTGGCGAGATACAAAGAATCACAATGCCTCCATAACAGTCCGTGTTGACATTCACTAAGTCACCCTAATGGTATCGAATATCATCCTAATCGGATAGTCGTTATCAGTCACGCGAAATAAAAACTCCCTAACAACTAGGGAGTTTTTACATCAATCACTCTGAATATTTCTTAGTTTCCTTGACCGGGCGTAGGTGGTCCGACCGGACCTGTCGTCGCCGTCGGCGCGGGTGTTGCCGTCGGTGGCTTCGGTGTCTTGGTCGCTGTCGGCGGTCCTTTTGTCGGTGTCTTCGACGCTGTTTGCGTTGGCGCTGGCGTATTCGTCGGCTTCGGCGTATTCGTCGGACCCTGTGTCGGCACATTAGTCGGTGTTGGATTGTTCTCCGGCGTAATCAACCCGGTTGGTTGACCACCACTGGTCGTCCCGGTTGTACCACCCGGAGTACCGCACGTCAGTTCAAATTGCGACAAATTGAAGTCACTCGGCCCACCGTATTTGGGACTAGTCGAGTTGGTGTAGTCGTCGTACCGATAAATTCCTTCAAAGTCAAAGTAGATCGGTGTTATCGATGGCGAACCCGGCGAACCTGCTGCTAGCGTGAAGTTCGTCAGCCACGTCCCTTCAGTCTTGCTGTTGGTCGATGGTGTCGCATCTGCATTAACATTCCCAGAATCCCATACCACAACACTGCCATTTGCACCCGGAGGTGCCATCAAACTCACCTTCACAAGGCGCTGACTGGTGACATATTTCTGCCAGTTGATGTTGACACTCACCAGAGTCGATGTCGTCGTACGCTGGCTAAGAATGTCATACCGCACCAGCCCAAAGTTATCAAACGAATTGAACTTGATCGAGATTAAGCTCGATGCACAATCCGGTGTCGGCGTTCGGGTCGCTGTTGGCTGCCCCGGAATAGGTGTATTGGTCGGAACCACTGTCACGGGTGAGGTCAACGTACAAGGAGCATTAGGATTCAACGGATTATTGACCGTGAATGTGATCGAATACTGATTTGCACTGACGGTCGGTGACAATGTGATCGGCCCATTAAAGGTTGCCGAGTACGTTGACGCATCTTGAGCCCCAAGCTCACGGATGGACGTTGATGTGCTCGAGAACGGCGGGTTACCCGGTTTGCTATCCGTATCCGTTGTCGTCGTCGCACCAGATCCCTGCAAATCATTGCCGACCCAGTTTTGGACGGTGTTCAACGACATCCGCGTGAGACCCATCTGGGCATAAGCCGGAATGTTGGGCCACGTTATTTGCACTCGTGTCAGGTAGGTAGCCTGCTGATTGTTATTTTGAATGTCAATCAGCACTTGGTTAGCGGATAACCGCTTATTGAAGACGGACAACTTAGTACAATCAAACGGCCCCGGTGGCGGCTCAGTTGGCGTCGCTGGTGGCTTCGGCGTGTCTGACGGCGGCGGGGTATTTGTACTTGTCGCTGCCGGCGTGGCCGTTGCCTCAGGTGCCAACGTAGGAGCATTTGCGCCAATCGGCGGGCCAAAAATTACACCCTGACGATTGCCCGAAGTACGGAAGGTTTCGATAATTGCGGAACGTCGTGCTTCCAATGGTAAATAAGGCGCGAGTCCCAGCGGTGTAATCAGCGGGTGGTTAAAAGTCACTGTAATAAACACAGTATCTTCCGGCGCACCCGGATCCATCCACGCATTACCAGCATTGTTAAATCCACCTGATGGCATTGGATCGGGATTTTCGTTCAAAAGACATGAAGGCGACCACGGTGTAACCACTGCATTGTTGACCAGCAGAGTCTCATCACCTTGATAAGGAATGAAGCGCACCCCGTCAGTGCTAACCGGGCCGGAACCCGTATCAATCGTATAATTGGGTGTCGAGTCTGGATACACAAATTGGCGATCACTGCAAACCACCACATTGAACCAATAGCGTTGATTTGATCGCGGCGGCGGATTCGTTATCCATCCTTGGAACCATGGAAACTGCTGCCAATTTGCTTGAATATTTTTCTTGATTGTGGGGTCAGTCGGAACAGCCCATTGATTATTTTCAATCTGAAGGCCAGCAGCACCGCGTCGCGCTTCCAACATAATTGAAATCAGGCGTGCCATATCCTTGCGGCGATCCTGATCATCAGCATCGCGCGGGTCGCAATTTTTGCCATCGTACCACGTGGCAAATAGGCTCTCCAGACCACCGGTATAGATATTTACTACGCCGTTGCCTATCCCGTTAGGTTCGATTGTAGTCTTAGTACCGCGTCGATCTACGCCCGGTGATTGACCATCCCCATTATAGGTACGTAGTCCCTCCGGCCCATCATCGACGCACGGAATAAACCCGGTAGGATCACTGGGTACCGCCTGATTAAAAATCGTCGTCATGGGAAATTGATTTTCAAAATACTGTCCGGTGCTCGCATAACGAGCAGCCGTACGGGCAGCATTCTGTAATGAAACCCATGCCTGAAAAATACGTCCGAACTCAATGATACCGAACATCAATATCAACAACGTTGGCAATGTGATCGCAAATTCTGCCAACGTTTGCCCCTGTCGGCGTTTTCGACTGCTTGGTTGCAATTTTCCTGTTTCCATCTGCACCCCCCTATAATAAGGGTCGAATAAAGGCTTAACCGAAGATAACCATCATATATAACTTCCCCAATGTCACCTCCATGACCCATGGGGAAGTTCGACTAACCTACTTGGTGATACGCGTGAACATGCGTGACGCAATATCTTCAAACACCTTTGTCAGTGCTGCCCCGTTTGGCGCATTATAGTAATTGCCGCAGCTCTTTCCATATGGGTAGGGATTAAACCGCAGCGGATCATAATTTCCACCGCTGAATAAGCCACCTTGTGCTGCGGATTCCGCATTTGCGTAACCAAGAATTGGCGCTTCGCATGGACCGCGGTCACCATAAGCTGGCAATCCGGCTGTAGTCACCCCGTCCAGCAAAACACCATTAATTTGCCCATCGTTCAGGTAGTCCTGCTGATAATCGGTATCAATCCGGTTATTGTCGCCAACATCCGCGATATACCGCAGCAGTTCTTCACCGAGGCAGTCATTGATGTTCGTGAAACTCAAATTGTCGTTTGCGTTTCCACCACCGCAGCCGCCCGATTCAGGGAAGTCCAGACCAAAGCCAATGGTGAAGATTGTCGGCAGTTGGAGCAAACTCCGCGATTGGTTAACACCGGGGATGCTGGTGAATGGGCTGATGGGCGGCATCTGGGTCAAGCCGACGAAATCGGCCCAATCGCGTGCATAATCATCGACATCGTACTTATTTGTACATTCATCAGTCTTCCCAATATCAATCGTGGAATTGCTGTTGGTACCAATGGCTGAACCTGCACAAACGTGACGGCTAACTGGCCCCATGTATCCACGCACACCACCATTTGAAGGCTCACTACCATCATCGCTGCAGCGTGGAGGGCGTGTCCACCATCCCGCTGTCAATCCCATCTGATCATCCGGTGTTCCGTATGGGCACAATCCATAAGCACCGTAACTCCCGCCTGCTGGTGCCAACGACGGATCGCCATAGGGATTAGGGGAAGCGATAGGAGAAGCACCGCGTTGAACCGGATCGCTGTTCGCCGCAGCACCGTCACCCATCAGCACCATGACCCACACCGCACCCGTATTACCAATACGTACCGTACGCGGATCAAGCAATGCGTTGTTGCCGACGCGCAGCGCTGCGCCTACGTTGTTACCACTACATGCCGCCCGGAACTCGTAGCTAAACAACGCCTTATCAGCTTGACGGGCAAGTTTCTTGGTATTGTAGTCTGAAGATTTAGTCTTCATGCTACCATCCCAAAGCGGGTCATTCAAATTCGGATTCATAACGGGTGTACCCGTCATCGCCGCCAACGGAGTCGGCCAGCGCGACGCTACAACCGGTAGAGTAGAGTCATATGGGTAAAAGAGCTGCGTATTGAAATAGGTTGTATTGTCAGCCTGTGAGGCTTGCGAACTATACAAGCTATACGGGTATTGAAGCGCAGCATTGTTGTAAATGCAGTCATATCGTACCGGATAATTTCCCAGTGCACCCAACGTCGTATTGTTGAAGCCAGCCTTGCCGGGAGCAGTTGCGTTGTTCTGCCATGTTCCGGTTGCGAAGTTAAACGTCTGCTCATAATTGATCGGAACACCGCCACCCGCGGCTCCAGTATAGGCCGTACCACCATTAACAAATGAATCCCACGTACCATTATTGTCGGTATCAGCATAATAGTTGGGTTCTGCGCGGACACCTACAAGACTCCGCAAGGCCGATACAGCATTCGCCTGTGATGTAATCATTGGTAGCTGCGGCCCATTAGAACCGTCAGGATCAATCAAAAATGCCGACCGGTCAAATGTAACAAATGCGACACGATCCCCGCGATCAAAATCCATACGATCAAGGAACTTCTCAGAAGCATCACGTACCTTCTTGAATGGCTGGCAAATCAAATCATCAAATTTGTTGTCACCCGCACCTGACGGATCGTTACAGCAGCCATAAAAATCGTATGCTGGTATGAAACCATCAAACCGATCCGGATAGGATTGGGAGTTGGTTAATACACCTTTCGCCCTTAACAACGCAGTATAAGAATTTTGCAGATCAGCCCCATTTGTGACAGTCGGCGTGATCAACCATGTCATAGCACGTTGCGCCACCGTGCTCGCATATGGGAAAAACTTCACGCGGCAATCTTTTCGCGGCTGGTTCGCATAATTTGATGCTACTTGCGTTGCGGTTGTGCCATTCCAAGTGAAACCAATTTGAGGAAAGTTTGCCGTGTCAGCTTCAATCTGTTTTTGAGTCATCGTTAGAAGCGTGCGCCATGGTTTGACCCAATCATTTGGGTCCATACCTGACCAGAACGACCTGATTGGCGCATTGCCATTCCAGTTGGGTCCTGTATCCACCCGTACCGGCAAATAACGCACGCTTAAATCAGTCGTTTTCAACGAACCGTCGCCGTTGTAAGTCAAGCCACCTGCGGCATCAACAACTGGAACCGCCTTCCAGTCATTGTAGGTCGTCTGCTTGAGCATCGACTCAGCCGCGTCGAAGATCATCACCACATCGAGCACGGCAGTTTCAGAGATCGAGCTGGCTTCCAGCGTTACCGTTCCCCAACCAATCAGCCGTAGAAATACAGTCGGTGAATCGAGCTGTGCTGTCACCCGCACTAATTTTCGTGGTTGTTTGTCCGCGCCGCACTCCAGTAAAGTAAATGTCGCAGCATCAAAGCCCGGTTTAGTAGAATCTTGCTCAAGGTTGCCACAGGTATCCACCGCCACATTAGTAGGTGTAAGACCATAAAACTCAATGAACTGCCGCGCAGCAAGATTAATACCCACCAGGTTACGCGCAAAGGCGTACCCATTTGCCACCGTTTGATTACCGCCAGCCTTCGTCAGGTCAGCTTGGGTCGCAACCGTCCGGCGTACTTGCCCGGCTGCCGCCACAGCTGCCGCGTCAACTGCCCGTCGCAGCGTGGTGTATCGCACAAACATCAGCGACACATCCGTCACAATACCCACAAAGGCCAGCAAAACGATAAAACCAAATGCCATGATGACAATCGTTTGACCAATTTGCCCCTGTCGCACCACACTTTTCGCATAACGCGATAAGAGAGATTGTTTCATTGTTTCTCCTGCTCTCCTAATTCTCAAGCGCGTATTTAATACGCCCTTCTGTTGTCGGTAATGGGAAAGCTGCCCAAACTGAAATCACGGCTCCCTCACCGGTCGGGTTACTCGGATCATTCAATATCGAGAAGACCGGATTGAAAAATGGATTACGTAGTAACAGGGAGTGATGCCAGAACATCTCCACCAACACCAATCCTTCGCTCGGCAGTGACGAACGTTGAGTCTGGTTAAGGAGGCTGAAATTCGCGACGTTCATCAATTTCTCAACACGATCTAAAGTCCATTCAGAACCATAACATTGTTGCCCCGCCACATTAGCCCGCGTAGAAACAATGATGTGTTGCCCGGTAAATGCAAATCCGCGCTGCCGTTCTGCACCTGTGTCATAGCCAAGGTCTTCATAGTACAGACGGTTTTCCGGTATATCCGCGCCTACTGGCACAATATAATTCCGTGTTGGCCCATCTGTATAACCGGCTGCCGTGTAATCAATGTAATTGAATGGATCACGCGTGTCTTTATCCGTGGCAGTGTCATAAGTACACTCATTCGCGTTTGTTGGATAACGACCAATGACCAGCACTTGCTGCTGATTATTGGGGAAACTGGGATTCAGAGCCAGTTTCGTTCGCATGGCAGAGGGAATATTCGTATCCGTTGGATTGACAGTTTGCAGTGTAAAAGCAGATACCACAACATCATCCACACCATTGCCGTCATTTACAATTGCTGGCGTTGCGGGATCATCACCCCGAAATGCCAGTGGAGCCATCGCGTCAAACATACGACAGATAATCGTATTATAGAAGCGACGCGTCTGCGGCTTTGAACTCAGGTTCGAACAAACCCGGTAGTCTTGCGCCGTAGCAAATGATGCTGTATCGGGTTGCAACGAAGGAATTAAGCTGGCATTGTTTGGCCACAACAACGGCGAGGTATCACCGGTTTGGATTGCGCCATACCGGGCACCAACGCGCGTCGTTTCCAGCAAAATCAGATAATTATTCGCAAACCAGCCGATTTCAGCCAATCCCATCAGCAGCACAATTAACAAAGGAGTGACGAGCGCTAACTCAACCACACTTTGCCCGCGCGTATGTTGACCATACACTGCCGGGGTACCGTCCAGAATTTGGAAAATCTTCTTTGGAACGTTGAGCATAATACGTCCTCAGAAACCACATAAATAAACACTTGATAAATCACAACAAAAATATCATACCACAAGGTTTGCTTACTATAACGCGGCGAGTGATAAGAAAATGATAGGGTTTTGTACAGGAACTTGTAAACAAACAGGGCGAGGATGACCTCGCCCTGCCCTATTCTAAATATTAGCCCCAATAATTAAGACGAAAAGGCAATCACGCCCTCCACACGAATGCTAGCGCGCACCGCATAGCCTCTTCCATGCCGCGACTGAATAATCGCAGGACGTTCAGGGTCATCTTCAATTTTACGCCGCAGATTCCGCACGTGGTTCCGCACAAGGGCTGCATCGCCTGAACCACGCGGATATTGCCACACACCCGTCAGTAAATCTTCCGTCCGGTGCAGTTGATTAGGCTTCCGGCATAAAAATGAAATCAATTCAAATTCAACCTGTGTCAGCACGACCTCGCGGTCATTAATGTAGACAGTCTGCGTTTCAGGGAGGATACGCAGCATCGGCATTGAATCATTAAGATTGCCTGACACTCGACGCAGATGCGCCCGAATACGGGCAGCCAGTTCGCGCAGCGCAAACGGCTTAGAGATGTAATCATCGCCACCAGCTTCCAACGCATTTGTGACCGAGTAATGTGCATTCTGCCCCGTCAACAATACCGGCAAATTCGCTGTTCGGCTTGTCGTACGGATTTTGCGGCATAACCCAAGCCCGTCAAAGCCCGTAGCAGCCGTATCAATTATGCACAAATCGGGTGCATTCTTTTCCAGAAGTATCAAAGCATCTCGTACACTAAAGGCTGACAATACCTTGTACCCTTCACGCCGCAGAAAATGCTCGACCATATTCACTGTTTCAAAGTCACTATCAATGACGAGAATTTTGTACATTTAGTTACCCGTTAGACTAATTCGCTTTACATATTTTCAGTATAGCCTGCTAACGGGCGCAAAAGCCGTATGTATGTCTGAAAGTTTTGTGAAATTTATTTGAAGGTCTGCTGTAAGGAGTCTACAAATAAAAAGAGGCGTGCTCATCAGCCGCCTCCCTCAATGAATAACCCACCCGATTAAATAGAAATCATATACCCAACACCGTGAATGGTACGGATATAACGTCGATCAGAATTCTTTTCAATCTTAGAACGTAAATTGCGAACGTGCGCCCGCACCAAATCGGGATCACCCGTATTCGGCGGGTACTCCCAGACAATCTGGAGCAAATGCCCCGGTGACAACGCTCGATTTGGGTTTTCCATCAAGTAACGAAGCAAACGATGCTCGGTCGAAGTCAATTGAATACGTGATCCTTTAATATAAACTTGATACGTATCCGAATCCAACTTCAAATCATTAATTTGTAATATCGCTCCGGATGACGCATCCCGCACGCTCCGACGGAGCAAAGCGTGAATACGCGCACGCAATTCCGCCAGCTCGAACGGTTTCACAACATAATCATCCGCCCCGGCATCTAATCCGTCTACAACATCTTCGGTACTTCCTTTTGCGGTCAGGAACAAAATCGGCAGTGAGCTAAATCGCGAGTCACGCCGCAACTGACGGCACAGCGTAATACCATCCATTCCCGGCATCATAATGTCTAAGATTAATGCCGAGGGCGTACGACGCTCAAGCAAAACCAGTGCCTCGGCTGCCGACTTCGCGAGCGATACATCGAACGATTCACGTTCAAGGACACGCCCCAATGTATCCAGAACTTCCGGATCATCATCCACAGCCATAATATATGTCATTCGTCCATTCCTCCTCGCTTAACCGGAAGCAAAATCAAAAAGCGTGCTCCCTGTTCAGGTCTACTGTCCACCGTAATACTTCCACCTACTCGCTCTGCTGTCTGGCGACATATGTGCAGACCCAATCCTGTACCTTCGCCCACTGGTTTAGTCGTAAAAAACGGTTTAAAGACATTCTCGATAATCTTTTCCGGAATACCCGGCCCATTATCCCACACAACAACCTGCAAAAAATCCGCATTGGGCGAATAGGATGCAGAAATACCAAGCAGCGCATCCGGTTGTCCCATCAACGCGTCATGGGCATTTAACAAAAGGTTGAGCCATATATCATCAAGTTGACCCTGCACAGCCCAAACCGGCGGCAGTGGTTCGTCGGGCAATTCTGAAACTATTTGAATGTGATCACGCTCAATATGCGCCTTTACTAAGGAAAGCACGCCCTGAATCGTTTCCACCACATCAATTCGCTCTGGCGGCGCTTCAGGGTCATCAGGACGCGAAATCGCCAACAAACGTCTTGCCACACCCGACGCACGCTTACCGGCACGATGAATTGCTTGCAAAGACTTGTAATTTAGAGAGTCTGGCTTTTCGTCCAGCAGCATCATTTCCGAGTCTACCATGATTGTCGTCAACGGGTTATTAATTTGGTGTGCTACAGCAGCAGCCAATTCTCCCATCGCGGATAAACGTGCCGTCTGAACTAATCGTTCCTGTGTATCTTTCAATTCCGTAAAACTACGTTCGAGATCATGTAACAAGTGTGCATTTGATAAAGCGGTTGCGGCTTGTGCAACAATGGCACGCCCCATGTCAATATCACGCTCACTGATATTTCGATTGCGACGTGAATCACCAAATACCACAATCCCCTGTGCCTGCGCGCGGCGCAGAAACGGAATAGCAACAACTGAACGACAATGGGTAGCTTCTAAAAACTGTCGAACACCTGTGGACATATTTTTGGAGTCTGTATGTCGAACAATGACCGATAATTTCTCCATACTTTCAGCCAAATCAGCTTGGCGAAACAAATCAACATAAGGTTGATTTCCTTCCGACCATATCCCTAGCCCGACAGCTACCTGTGTGACCAAAGACTGGCGATCAGGGGTCAAAAGCGCGACCTCACACCAATCCGCCCCTGTTAATTGATTAGCATTCTCAAGTACCCGAAACATACCCTGCGGCTTCGAAAGATTAGGCTGGCTCGAAAGCATTGCCAATACTTCCAACGTCATCAACTGGATGCGATGCACCGTTTCGTCGACTGGTAATTTTTCAGGACGGCGTACGTATGAAAACTGAATGATGCCCAGCACTTGTTCCCCACCAACGATTGGAACAATCTGAATGGTATCAACACCACTATCATCCAGAAATTTGAGTTCTCCGTCTGGGGTCGAGGCATCTCGACGGGTAATAACAGGTGAAGCACTTTTTTCCAATGCTGCCTGCACCACTAACCGCTTGGTCAGATCAATGATAGGGCCTTGCCCTGTATTCCACAGTGTCCGATAACACCGCGCTACGGTGCGCAGCTGATTTGATGCCCGATCTAACTCATGAATAGATGCATAATTTACATTCACGACACGAAGTAATTGTTCGCAAATATTAGGGATAGTCTTTTCAAGCGAGAGTGATGAATTAAGTACCTGACTGGCCTCAACCAGTGTTTGAAGCTCACGTGTGCGCTCAAGCGCTTCTTCATGAATGCGTGCATTCTCAATAGCGATAGCAGCAAACGAGGCCAAATTCATCAACAAATCTTGGTCACGAGCATCAAACACCGCTTCGGTTGTCTTATTATTTACGCCGAGAACGCCAATACTCGTGCCTTCATAATTAATCGGCACATATAAGAGTGCATTGACAAGGTATTCAGTTTTGACTTTTTGCGGCCCCTGGTCACCAATCAATACCGGAAGTCCGCTGCCAAAAACTCGACCCGCTAAACTGTCTTCTGTCTTAATCCGAAAATTTCTTGCGACTTCAACATCAATTCCAACCTTCGCCCGTAAATAAAGTTGCCCGCCTTCATCCCCCGGCAGCAAAATCATTCCCTCTTCAGCTCCGGTCAAGCGTCGAGCCGCCTCAACCACACGGTTTAAGACTTCCCCTAAGTCTAACACTTCCGTTAGGGATTTACTCAGCGAAAAAAGCGTCTGCAACTTCTCAGCCGAAGTTGCCATCAAATCAGGTACGGTTGCCTTAATCGGTGCGGCTGTCGGAAAAACACCATTTGACAACGGTTTTGTAATCTTCGGTGGAATTACAATGTCTTTTGCAACCTCAAGACCAACCGCCTTCATAACAGACTGCTGAATAATAGTATCCGTCGGCAGCACCGTCAAAACATTGGCTGGCAATCCCAAATCCTTCATAGATGCGGGGTCAGCGGTCAGCCCAATAATCGGTATCGCACGATTTATTTGCGACAGCGCTACCAAAGTTGAACGACTATCACGGTGATTGGCAATATGCCCATCCACCACCACAGCATCAAACTCTCCATTTTCAAGCGCATATAAGCCATCAATATGGCTGTAACCAAACTGAAGCGTCAAGCTAGGATCGCTTAGGCTCTCCCGCACGGTGCGGATAAGCCCGTAATCACTAGCTACAACAAGAATTTTCTTTGTATTCTGATTCATGTTTGGGTTCGTATTTAATCTGGTTTAGTAAGGCGCTTGCGGCGTTTATCTAAGTCATCTTCAACAGTTGCTGTGCTAATAGGATTTTCCGTTGGAATACTGCTGTCGCTTTCCGAACGACTTGCTAATTGATCCCGCAGTTCCAACGCCTTGTCCCGCATATCTTGCAATACACCGGACACTCGCTCGTCCAATGTCGTCTGTTCCGGCTGATCTGCTGCTTCTGTCTTGGCGGATGTCACTGCCGCCTCCAGCGTATTAACGCTAAAAATAAGCTCCTGCGTAATACGTTCATGTTCCGTTAAATCAGATTGGGCTATCGTCAAGCGTTCTTGAACCCGCTGCACCTGCTCTACCGCCCGTCGTGCCGCTGCGTCATCTCCAATTTTAACGGCCTCATCAGCTTGCTCATTCCAATCATCAATCTCCGAGTG
The DNA here is from genome assembly GCA_038251045.1 of Aggregatilineales bacterium. GTDB lineage: Bacteria > Chloroflexota > Anaerolineae > Aggregatilineales > Phototrophicaceae > CFX2. Next base: position 25,887 of record JBBSBS010000034.1, read on the forward strand.
CAATGCAACAATCTGCTTTTGAAGCTCATCCTCAAATTTCAACGTTTCATCAATACGCTGTCGAAATTGGGCTATCTGTGTTTCTGCATTCTTTCCCGCAGGCGATGGATTTCCTTCATGCCCGGGCAATTTGGAACGGCGGCTATCCCCTGTCAACATATCGTTAACAGTAGCCTTCACAATCACGTTGAGTTTCTTGAGTAAATCATCCATCTTTATATTTTACAGTTTTCATAACTGATAGCGCAACAGGTCAAAACTTAATACTAAGGGCAAACGCCGTCAAAGGACAATGAATAAACAGTCATATTTGGCCCACCGACCTCAATTGCAGCTGTCCCTCCGGTTGTAAATACGGGGCATAAACGCGAATCATGAATATCATCACCCGGCACTTGGTCTGGGAACGCCATCAGATAATGAGCATTCTTGTCTTTCAGCCACTGCCATAAAGGTTCTTCATCTAATATGAAGGGGATAATCTCCGGGCTGACCAACCCAGCCAGATCCAATAGTGGGCGCGGCGCAAAGTAACCGACTGCCCCAATATCGTGGATTGCCAATGGCTGATCCAGTGGAATATTTTCCTTTATCCAAAAGGCAGAAGCAACCATCTCTTCATCTATAATCCTTACATCACGACTGTAGACCGATGCACCCTGCACAAAGAAGAAAATCAATCCGAGTAACGATGAAATAGCCAACGAGCGTGATAACACTCGCGTTGTGATTGATCGTCTACCTGCATTTACGAGTTGTAAGGTGCCAACCACGCCAATCACGATAAATACAGGCAAGGCCGGAATAACATACCGTCCGTGTTGATAAAAAGCTGGTAGCCGCGCTGCATATATTGCGATCAGCGCCGCGCTCCATATAATCGGCACAATCAACAGCAAATTGCGCCTATTTTGGCGAAGTCCTCGTAATTGAACAACAATAAAGAAAATCGCGCCGGGTAAGAAGAACAGCTGCGCTCCAGCGACCAAAGGTTGTACCATTTTGATCACACGAGTTAGATAACTATCGAGCAGCAAAGGCGCATTCTCCGCCTGTTTAGCGGCGGCTGTATCGGGAAGCAATCCTCCGGTCAAATGTAGATTAAGTGCGAAGTACGGGGTGATTGCAATTAAAAAGGCGATTGCTGAACCAATTCCCCACAATATTACATCTCGCCAAGACTTCTGCGGGCGAACCAGCAGCATGGACAAACCGATGATCCCTGCGAGCATTGCCCCCTCTGGACGCGTGATAGTCGCTAACGCCGCCACCAAACCAAACAAACCACCACGCAATACCACATGAGATAGCTGAGTTGATCGCTCATCAAGTTCCCGCCAACCAATGACAATTAATGCCAACGTCCACATACTAAAAAGCATCGTTTCCATGCCGGATGCTGCCGCCCATACCAGATGCCATGCCAATATGACCGACAACCCACCAAGCAATCGCGCATTCGACTGCTTGGGCAGCAGCCTTTCCGCCATTCGACCAGCCAGCATTCCGGCACTCCATAACGCCAGCACCCCTAAACCATGTGTCCATAATTGATAGGGCAACCCCAGTTTGTAGCCCATTGCCAACAAAACAGTAAACAATGGCGAAGTCGAGGCAGCGCTCGGCACACCCGGCACAAATGCCCACATTCCAGTTTGAGCCAGATTACGCCCATAGACCTGATGAATCCAGCTGTCATCTAGCGGAAATCCACCATTCGCGGATATTACATAAAAGATGACGCTCAAAAGCGCAGCAACCAGCAACGCAAGATCACTACGCCCAAAATGTTTAGTAACGGATTTCATAAAGTCTCGCATTCGGAACATCCCACTGTATTGAGGTCAAGAATTCTGGTATTGAAATTAAAAGGGATGACAATTTCTCAGGCAGCGCGTTAGAAGTCATTCCGTCTTCGCTAATTTCCTCTATGACAAGATATTTCACATCATATTTACGCGCGATTTCTACAATCACTTCGGGATACTCATTCGGTAGCACAACGCCGCTTAATCCTGTGAAATAATATAACTGTGCAGGATCATTAATCATCACGCGGGCATCAGCCGGCACATTCTCGCCAATTGCCTTATCCATAACTGACGCGCCCCGTACCCCTACCCGATTAGGTAATCCAATCATCACACTCAAAAAAATGGCGATCCCAACCAATCCCGCCGAGAAAATAACTTTAGCTGACCGCGCATTCCAGCGTCGTCGCCGCCGTGCTATCCATTCAACACAATCATCCAGCCCAAGTACGCCCAATGCTGCCCAAAATGGTATAAGTGCTGCTGCCGAATGCAATAATCCACCGCGATAACCCGGAAAAGGAAACACAAAAGTCATAGCGAGATGCAGCCCGACCACATATATCCAAAAGGGCTGTAAAAATGCCTCGCGCCGTCGCCGCCACAACCCGATTAACATTAACGGAGTCATTGCAACTAAACCCTCAACAGCCACAAACGTACCGAAGTTGTTGGTCAAAGCCAACCAACGTGATGCTAAAAGTTCCCCGATTCCGCTGGCAAAAAGTGTTGCAGGGCTTGAAACAGGAGGGTAATTAAACAGATCATCATAACGAGTAAACCAGATGGTTTGTGTGCCCCCCAGCGGCATAGGAGTTCCAATAAGATTTTGATTGCGCATAAACCACGGCAGCATAACCAATAGGTACGCCACGGTCATAACAATTCCACTACTCAGAAGTCGCCCGATCCCCATTCGCTTTCCAGAACGATCAAACAGGATAATCCAGAAAATCGCAGCCCACCCCACAATAAACAACAACAACCCATCTGCCCGCGTTAGGTGAGCCAAACCGGCACAAGCCCCGGAAAGTCCCGCATATATCAACGTCTGCTGCCACTTAGATGAAACCTTATGTGATAAACCAAGGAACACTAGACACAAACAGCCGAATAATGCATAAGGAGCAAACGTATCAATTGCGCCCCAGAATCGCACAAAAAATCCACTGAATAGCGTAACGAGACCCGCCACCCACGCATGGCGGCGTGTGCCTCCCAAATAACCACCCAACCAGAATCCTACAAGAATGACACCCGCAAACATCAGTGTAAAAACCAACTGCGCTGCTTCATAACTACCGGGAGCGTTCAACAACCACATGCCGAGAGCCGCTGTTAGAGATGTAATCGGCATCCAATAGAGGTGCGATGGTGCTGGCAGCTTATCTGTCGCACCAATGTATGTCCAAAAATAGGTGTCGGTCAGACCCTGCCCCGAAACAAGGCGATTAGCCGCATTTAAATGGTAAAACACATCA
>JBBSBS010000035.1:0-27435 GCA_038251045.1 Aggregatilineales bacterium
CGGGAACGGACAGTGACGATAACGGTCTGGACACAGCCGTAGCAGGCGCGATCCGTTCCGGTACAGTGACGCTGGGTACGGGGCTTTCTGAACCGACAGCCGAAGTGGATAATGCCGGTGTAGGCGGCTTCAACGGTCAAGGGGTTGTCGGCGATGGCGCAAGCAATCTGACCGTCGATTTCGGTCTCTATCAGGCTTACAACTTGGGTAACCGCGTCTGGCTCGACCCCAACAACTCCGGCACGATTGATGGCGCAGACGGTGGCACGCCGGGCTTGGCGAACATCGTGGTTAATCTGCTGACAACGGCAGGAGCGACGGTTGATAATCCGAACCTGAGCGGAACACAAGCCTATACGGTGACGACGGATGCCAACGGCTACTATCGCTTTGATAACCTGCCAGCGGGTGATTATGTGGTGGAAGTCGCCGCCAGCAACTTCGCGACGATCACTGATCCGCTGTTCGGCTTTGCCAGCAGCACAGGCGCGGGTCAATTGGCTGATCCAAATGCGGTCGCACCGGGAACGGACAGTGACGATAACGGTCTGGACACAGCCGTAGCAGGCGCGATCCGTTCCGGTACAGTGACGCTGGGTACGGGGCTTTCTGAACCGACAGCCGAAGTGGATAATGCCGGAGTAGGCGGCTTCAATGGACAAGGGCCAACGGTTGATGGTCGGTCTAACCTGACGGTCGATTTCGGTTTCTATCGCGCGTACACATTGGGTAATCGAGTGTGGGCTGATCTGGATAACTCCGGCAATATCAACGGTGCGGATACGGGTACACCGGGAATTGCCGGAGTGACGGTCAATCTGCTGACAACGGCAGGCGCGGCAGTTGATGACCCGAATTTGACAGGCACGCAGGCTTATACGCTGGTCACGGATGCCAACGGCTATTATCGGTTTGACAACCTGCCAGCCGGTGATTATGTGGTGGAGGTTGATGCGGCAAACTTTGCTGTGGGCAGCGTCTTGCAATCGGCAGTGAGCAGCACCGGCGCGGCACAGGAAGCCAACCCGAACAGTGATGTTGACAGCAATGATAACGGTTTGGATGTGGCTGTTGCCGGAGCGATCCGTTCGGGAACGGTGACGCTCGGACCAGCCGATACTGAACCCACAAATGATACGGATGTAGCCGCCACAGGGGCATTTGCCGGACAAGGGCCGACGATTGACCTACGAGCCAATATGTCGGTTGATTTCGGCTTCGTGCCACGCTACAGTCTGGGCAACCGTGTGTGGATGGATGACGGCATCGGCGGCGGTGGCGTTGCCAATGACGGTATCCTCAACGGTGGGGAACTGGGCATTGCTGGCGTACAGGTACAACTTCTCGATAACGCCGGTAATCCAGCCGATAACCCGAACATCGTGGGCGTACAGCCGTATATCGTGACAACGGATGCTAACGGTTACTACCGTTTCGACAATCTGCCAGCGGGTGATTACATTGTGGAAGTGATCGCGGCGAACTTCGGCGTTGGACAACCATTGAACAGCGTGGGCAGCAGCAATGTCACCGAGGCGAACCCGAATGCGGATATTGATAACACCGATAACGGTATTGATGCCCTACCCGCGATTGCTGTGCGTTCCGGCGTAGTGACGCTTGGCCCCGGCTATGATGAACCGTTGGTGGGTGCAGAACCGGATATTCCGGTAGCAGGCAGTTTCCCCGGTCAAGGCTCGGTTGATGCGTGGGCCAATATGACGGTTGATTTTGGCTTCGTGCGGTTGTTCAGTCTGGGCAATCGGGTGTGGCGCGATGATGGTACCGGCGGCGGAACTGCTAACGACGGCATACAAAACGGCAGCGAAGCAGGTATCAACGCGGTAGTGGTACGGCTGCTGGATGCGGCTGGAAATCCGGCGGATAACCCCAACATCAGCGGGGTGCAGGATTACATCGTCACGACCAGTCCACAGGGTTATTACCGCTTCGATAATCTGATACCGGGCAATTACATCGTTGAAATTGTCGCGTCGGTGATGATGGGCGGCGTGCTGGCAAACTTCACCAGCAGCACGGGCGCAGGACAAGAGGCCAACCCCAATAACGATGTTGACGCGAATGATAATGGTTTGGATGTTCCGGTTGCGGGCGGTATCCGATCCGGTCTGGTTACATTGGGGCCGACAGCGAATGAACCCACTGGCGAGGATGCACCATTTGGTCAGGGTTCGCCGGACTTGCAGGCGAATATGACGGTGGATTTCGGGTTTGTACCGGGAACGTACAGTCTGGGTAACCGTGTGTGGATTGATACCGACAACAGCGGCAACATCAATGGTGGGGAAGCAGGTGTTGATGGTGTCACGGTGCGGCTGCTGAATAACGTCGGCACACTGATTACAACCACGACAACAGCAGGCGGCGGTTACTATCGATTTGATAATCTGGCGGCAGGTAATTATATTGTCGAAGTGGCTGCCAGCAGCTTTGGTGTGGGGCAGCCGCTCAACGGGTTGATTAGCAGCACCGGCGCGGCACAGGAAGCCAACCCCAACGGCGATGTTGATAGTAATGATAACGGCCTAGATACGCCAATCGCGGGTGCTACCCGTTCCGGTACGGTGACGCTTGGCCCCGGTGACAGCGAACCGATCAATGAAGCCGATCTTGGCCCCGGTGGGCAGGGAACATTCGACATTCGGGCGAATATGACGGTGGACTTCGGGTTCAATACACCCCCCATCGTTTTCAGCCTCGGTAATCGGGTGTGGTTCGATGCCGATAACAACGGCACGATCAATGCGTTTGACGGCCCGACCCCCGGCATCAACAATGTTACGGTGAATCTACTAAACGCAGGTGGCGCAATTGTGGCGACCACCACCACCGACGCGACCGGTTACTACCGGTTTGATAATCTGGCGGCGGGCGATTACATCGTTGAAATTGCAGCAGGGAATTTCATGGCGGGTCAACCGCTGCTCAATCTGATCAGCAGTACCGGGCCGGGGCAAGAAGCCAACCCCAACAGCAATGTAGACAGCAATGATAACGGCTTGGATCTACCGGTCGCCGGCGCAATCCGGTCGGGTACTGTCACACTGGGGCCAACCGCGGTTGAACCGGTTGGTGAAACGGATTTGGCGGCGAGTGGTCAGGGTGCGGTCGATAATCAGGCGAATATGACGGTGGACTTTGGCTTTACGAATGCGGTTAATACCTACAGTATTGGTAACCGCGTCTGGCGTGATAACGGTGCGGGTGCCCTTTCTAACAACGGATTTATGGACGCGGGCGAAACGGGTGTGGCAAATGTGACGGTGAATCTGTTGGATGGCAGCGGTAACACAACTGTCACCACAACGACCACCGATGCTAATGGCTACTACCGTTTTGATAACCTGCCCGCCGGAAATTACATCGTGCAGATTGCGGCGAGCAACTTCACCGCCGGTCAGCCGTTGGAAACAACGACCAGCAGTACCGGTGCGCAGCAAGAGGCGAACCCGAACAATGATGTTGACCTGAATGACAACGGTTTAGATGTGCCAGTCGCGGGAGCTATCCGCAGCGGTACTGTCACGCTGGGACCGGGCACAACTGAGCCGATCAATGAAACTGATCTTGCGCCAAGCGGGCAAGGTGCGGCGAATAACCGTGCAAATATGACGGTCGACTTCGGCTTCGTGGATGCGTACAGTCTGGGTAATCGTGTTTGGCGTGACGACGGCACAGGTGCTGGCACTGCTAATAATGGTATACAGGATGGAACAGAACCGGGTATCGCCAATGTGACTGTGCGGCTTCTGGACAGCACGGGTAATACGTTGGTTGCAACCACGACGACCGATGCGAATGGTTACTATCGCTTTGACAATCTGGTTCCGGGCACGTACATCGTGGAAATCGCGGTGGGCAACTTCAGCGTGGGTAATCCGCTGAATGGGTTGAGCAGCAGTCCGGTCACGAACCCGAACCCGAACAGTGATATTGATCTGGATGATAACGGTTTGGATGTGGCTGTGGCGGGGGCTATTCGTTCCGGCGCGGTAACACTTGGCCCGACGGAACCGACCGGTGAGACCGATCTTTCACCAACTGGTCAGGGCGCGCCGGATGACCGAGCCAATATGACCGTCGATTTCGGTTTCGGCGTACCGACCAATACTTACAGTGTAGGCAACCGTGTTTGGTTAGACAATGGAACGGGCGGCGGTGTCGCCAACAATGGTATTCAGGATGGCAGCGAAATTGGTGAAGTGGGTGTCACCGTCAATCTGTTGGATACGACAGGTGCGTTTACGCTGGCAACCACCGTTACGGACATTAACGGTCACTACCGTTTTGATGGTCTGCCTGCGGGCAATTACATTGTCGAGGTGGCAGCCAGTAACTTTGGCGTAGGCCAGCCGCTGAATGGATTGTTGAGCAGTGCCGTTACGGTGGCTGACCCGAATAGTGATATTGACCTTGATGACAACGGTATTGATGGGGCTCCGGGCAGCGCCGTCCGCAGTGGACAGGTGACGCTCGGCCCGACAGAACCAACCGGTGAAACCGATTTGGCGGCGAGTGGTCAGGGGTCACCGGATGATCGGGCGAACATGACGGTCGATTTCGGATTTGCTGCGCCGACCACCACTTTCAGCCTGGGTAACCGGGTCTGGCTGGATACTGATAACAGCGGCACACTGAATGGCGCGGAAATCGGTGTGGCAGGCGTGACCGTCCGTGTATTGGATGTCACAGGCACAACGATTGTCGCCACCGTGACGACTGATGCGAACGGCTACTATCGCTTCGACAACCTCGCACCGGGGGATTACATCGTCGAAATCGCATCGACAAACTTTACGGCGGGTCAACCGCTGGAAGGTCTGGCAAGCAGCAGCGGTGCTGGCCAGGAAGCCACGCCGAACAGTGACGTAGATAGTAACGATAACGGTTTGGATGCCATCGTCAACGGTGGTATCCGTTCGGCTATAGTGACACTTGGCCCCGGCGATACCGAACCGGTCGCACCGGGACAGGAAACCGATGTGGCGGCAGCGGGACCGTTCGCAGGACAGGGCGCACAGGATGACCGGTCTAACCTGACGGTCGATTTCGGTTTCACATCATCGTACAGTCTGGGCAACCGCGTCTGGTTCGATGTCAACAACAACAGTTTGCTGGATGCGGGTGAAACGGGTGTCGCGGGGGTACGGGTTGAACTGTACCGCGATACGGATGCCAACGGCGCATACACAGCCGGTACGGATGTCCTAATCAATGCCGTGAACACCGATGGCACAGGTTACTATCTGTTCACCGGATTGGCGGCGGCTGATTACATCGTGGTCATTCCGGCGAGCAACTTTGATAATGTGGGGGATCCGCTGAGTGGGTACTACAGCAGCGCCACTTCACGCAATCCGGCAGATGGCACGCTGACAGAAATCGCAGCGCCTGATCCAGATAACGATACCGACAATGATGATAATGGCACGACTTCCGGCGTACTGGGCACAGCCAACGGGATTGTCGTCAGCCTGCCGGTGACTATCGGCGGAACTGAACCAACTGGCGAACTTGATCTGACATCAGCAACCTTCCCTGACGGCACACCGGATGACCGCTCGAACACGACGGTGGACTTCGGCTTCTATACCATGACGCTGGGTAATCTGGTGTGGTTCGATGCTGATGACAACGGCGTGGTAAACGGCACTGAGGCCGGACTAGACGGCGTAACGGTTCATCTGTATCCGGTAGGCAGCGATCTGAACGGCGCACCACTGGCGACGACCACGACCGCAAACGGCGGTTTGTACAGCTTCCCCGGTCTGGCGGCGGGTGATTATATCGTGCGTATTCCGGCGAATAACTTCACGGGTGTGCTAGCAGGGTTCACCAGCAGCACGGGCGGCGCGGGTAATCCCTTTGAAACAGCGCCGGGGGTCGACCCCAATAACGGTACGGACAGCGACGATAACGGTGTTCATACGGCTGGCCCTGCTTCGCCCATCGAGAGCAGCTTGATCACACTAACACCAGGTGGGCCGAATACGACTGTTGATAACGCGACGGGACGGACAACCAATAACACGCTCGACTTTGGTTTGAAGTCATCCGCACCGTTGATCTTCAGCTTGGGCAACCGTGTCTGGCTAGATTTCGATAACAACGCGACACAGGATGCCAGCGAACCGGGAATCGCTGGCGTGCAGTTGCGCTTGCTGGATAGTGCCAGCAACCCGTATGACACCGATCCGAATACGGCAGGCGTACAGGAATATCTGGTGACGACCGATGTCAGTGGTTACTACCGCTTCGACAATCTGCCAGCGGGGGATTACATCGTACAAATTCTGGAAGTCAACTTCCTTGCAGGTGGTGTGCTGGAGAACTATAACAGCAGCACACCGGATGAACTGCTGCCCAACAACGATGTTGACCGCAATGATAACGGCATCGGCACGATGTTCATCCCCGGTACAGGTATCGTCAGCGGCGTGGTGACACTGGGGCCAGCCGAACCGACAGGCGAAACCGATATTGGTACCGGTGGGCAGGGTGCGGCAGACATCCGCGCCAACATGACAGTTGACTTCGGCTTCACGCCACCAACCGGTTTAATCATCAACAAAGATGACGGCCTGAACGCCATAGTAGTCGGCAATACGACGACCTACACGGTCAATATTTTCAACAACACAGGTGTGATACAGAATAACGTTCAGTTCCTTGATGACGTGCCGATCATTGATCCTGAAGGGTTTGATCCGGCTTCGATAAGCTGGACGTGTACTTCAAACCCCGGCGGCTTGTGCCCGAACGCTAACGGGACGAACGCCAATATCAACGAAACCATCGCGACTATTCCGGTGGGTGGACGGGTGATTTACAGCATCAGCGGGCGTGTACGCCCCTGCCAGACGGCCTGCGGTACGAGCATCACCAACATCGCGCGGCTAGGCACAGGTGAGCAGGATAGCGATGTAGACGGCATCATCTCTGACCCGCCAGTTGGCGTAAAGACAGGTACTATCGTTGGTGGCACAACCATCCGTTGGCAAATGCTTTGGTCGAGCACAACAGCACCGGGAGTGGGACAAACAGTGCTCATCACCGACACACTGCCTGCCGGTCAGACCTTCGCGGGTAATCTGTCGTGCCAAGTTCAAGGTACATCGACCCAGACCTCTTGTAGTTTCACCAACGGTTCAGTGATCTGGGAAGGGACGATCTTCGGCGGTGCTTCTAACGCCATTACGATTAATTTCGACGTGACGGTTTCCGGCGCAGGCAGCTATACCAACAACGCGGTGCTGACCGAACCCGGAACTAACGTGAGTGTAACCGCGTCGGCTTCAGTTGGTATTACGAGTTCGGGCGCTGCCGCACCGACACCGGAAAAGTGCAATATCACAATCACACCTAATCCGGCATTTGGTGTGGCGGGTGGCAGGGTTGATTGGGCGGTAAATGCCAACATTACCGACAATTCCAAACCGAATATTGCGACGATTACCCTGCCAAGCGAACTGACGCTCCTAGGTGTGGATGTACCCAAGGGTGCAGTAGTCACCGTCAGCGGTAATGTCATCACCATAACGATTGATCCATCGGTGGCGCTGGGTCCATTCCCGACGATACTCGTCCGGACGCGCATCAAATCGAACGTGAGAGCGCCATTTACGATCACGGTCACGGGATGGTTGAACGATCATGAGTGTGAAGCCAGCGCGACAATTCTGAGTGTCGAAGCGCTGCCTGCAACCGGTCAAAGACCCCCGCTTGATCTAAGTGGCCTGTTACTTGTCGCGGCTCTCGGCACAGGATTGGGGTTGATCGGCATGGGATGGCGACGGCGAAGAAAGGTCATCATTTCATGAGAGTGATGAGCATGAGTCGTTTGCCACCTATACTTGGAACAGGGGCAAGGTAGAGTAACTGAAAGGGAATGCTGCGCTATGCACATTCCCTTTTTATTTTAGGAGAGAAAACCATATGATGTTGGTTTTACTGAATAAGGAGATTTGAGCCCCTGTTCACATGAAAGAAAAAATATAAAGCGAATTTTTTGTATATGTCATGTTAATTGAGTGACCTTTATTTTATTTAACCGGTGATAAAGGGTTATAATGTAAGAATATGGATAAACACATTGTACAGTCCCACAAGTATTAATGACCCGACGATAGCCAATGTATAGGCCTCAAGTTCACCTTCCTCGTAACAACGCGCCAACAGTAAGGTTAATTGAAAATCATTACAAAATCCCCTTTTATAGTTGGATCGGTAGGATGATTTTTTGTCTCGCATATGGTGAGGTAGCTTTATGACTCCCGAACCCCGCGAAGGTGTTCGTTCCCCGGTAATCTGGACGGGCGTGGCAAGTATTACCATAATCACAATTGGTTGTTTGGTACTTGTGGGTTGGATGTTCAACATTCCACTATTCATGAGTGTGCTGCCTGATCTTGTTTCGATGAAGGCCAACACAGCATTTGGCTTTATATTAGTCGGCATCGGGCTATGGATTCTGCGACGTGAAACGATCACTCGGTCACAACGTTTTGTGGTTCAGGCATGTGCATTGGTCGTACTGTTGGTTAGCCTGTTATCCCTCGGCGAATACATTTTTAGTTGGGATCTCGGTATTGATCAACTTATTGTTCGGGATGTGGCGCAGCAAACAGCAGGGTCAATACCGAGGCTAATGGCAGAGATCACGGCATTTTGCTTCATCTTGCTTGGTTTGGCGCTTTTGTTTCTCAAGAAACCTGCACATGCCAAGTACGCACAAATTATCGCCCTAATTGTATTCGGCATCGGGGTGCTGGCACTAGCCGGTTATGCCTATGGAGTTCCTGCACTCTACGGCGTTTTTGGCTATTCGCCGGTTCCTTTATATACCGCAATTACCTTAGTCTTTGCTGGCGCGGGTATTCTGCTGGCGCGCCCGAATTTAGGGCTGATGACGGTCATCATGGCAGATCATCCGGGCGGTCATATGATTCGACGGTTGATACCCGCCGCAATCTTTGTTCCGCTGATAGTCGGCTGGTTGTGGCAAAAAGGCCAACAATCGGAATTGTATGGTAGCGAATTTAGGTTGGCATTGTTTGCCTTATCGACTATGGCGATCTTCATAGTACTGGTCTGGTGGAATGCCCATTCACTAAAAACTTCAGACGATGAACGTAAGCAGGCTGATAAACAGATCCGTAAGCTTAACCGAACACTGGCGGTACTCAGTGACGTGAATCAAGCCATCGTTCGCATCCATCACATGCCCACATTTTTTGACGAAGTTTGCAAAATTGCGGTTGAAAAAGGTGAATTCCGCATGGCGTGGATCGGGTTATTGGACAAAGAGACAAAACGGGTAAATCCGGTTGCACACGCCGGGGTGGAAGAAGATTTTCTGGAAAAACTGAAGATCATGATCACGGAAAACCCGCAGGGTCTAGGACCTTCTAGTGAAGCGCTGCGTACCGGTAGGCACGTCATCTGCAATGATGTTGAACATGATCCGCAGATGCTTCCGTGGCTCGATCACGCACTGCGCTTTGGTTATCGTTCATTTATAGCCCTGCCGTTGATCGTTTCTGGCAATGTGGTTGGAAACTTTACCCTATTCGCAAATGAAGTTGAGTTCTTCATTGATGAGGAACTTAAGCTCGTGGATGAAATGGCGATGGATATTTCTTTCGCCATGACGGTGGCTGAACAGGAATCGCAACGTGTGCAGGCTGAGGTCACCGTTAAGCGTTATGCCCAGCGTCTCGAAATTCTGCACGAGATTGATACGGGCATTATCAAAGCGAATTCGACAAAAGCCATTGCTGAAGCCGCTCTTCAACACATCCTAGACTTAATTCCCTGTCAACACGCAAGTATTACCCTGATTGACGACGCTACACATGAGTGGGTTTTCTATGTCGTTGACTCTGATTCTCCGACCAAGATAAGCCAAGATACGCGTATCCCGATTGAGCCTGACGTGATAAATACGTTAAGTACCGAACCGATAAAGGTGATCGACGACTTTGAGTTAATGCCTGAGCCTGATCCTACGACCAAACTGATGCTGAATGACGGGATGAGAACGTCTATTCATGCCCGAATTGTCACCCAAGGTCGTGCTTTGGGTTCGCTTAATCTATTGGCAGATACCCCTTATTTCTTTACAGATGAATATCAAGCAATCGCGGTCGAAGTTGCCAACCAACTTGCAATCGCAATCAGGCAGATGAACCTCTCCGAACAATTGCATCAAAGCGAAGGCCGCTACCGAAAAGTAGTTGAAGATCAAACTGATTTGATTTGTCGCTACCAGCCCGATTTTACGCTGACTTTTGTCAACCGCGCTTACAGCGAGTTTTATCAGAAAACGCCGGATGAGATGATCGGCCTGAACATTTTTGATCTGATGTCCGATGAAGACCGGACGATGTCGGAAGTGTATATCACCCAACTGAGCGCATCAACACCCTCGGCAGCATCCGAGCACCGGTCGGTCTTACCCGATGGCAGCGTACGCTGGATTCAGTGGAAAGACCGCGCCATTTTGGACGACAAAGGGAACATTACCGAGTACCAAGGTGTCGGGCGCGACATTACCGAGCGAAAACTGGCAGAAGAATCGGTACTCAAGCAGCAGAAATTTGCCGAAGCGCAGCGCGATAGTTTGGCAGCATTGACTACTTCACTGGATGTTGACACCGTTATGACCCAGATATTGGATCAAGCTGCCCATGTTGTTCCTTATGACAGTGCGAGTATTATTCACTTTAAGGACGACTTCGGGCAGGTAATATACAGTCAAGGGTTTTCGCCAGAAGCACAGGCATTCTTCAAAACGTACCGCTATTCGCTGAAGGAGTCACGGTTCTCGGATATGATCCTGCAAAGTATGCCGTATCTGGTTACCGATACAAGATCAATACCGGATTGGATTCAGATGCCGACGACCGAGTGGATTCGGTCGAGCATTGGTGTGCCAATTATCATGCACGGAGGGGTGCTGGGCATCCTTACAATGGACAGCGCGACACCTAATCGTTATACATCGGTTGATGTCGAACGGTTGCAAGTCTTTGCCCGCTACGCGGCGTTGGCGCTAGAAAATGCCTTTCACACCGCCACCCTTGAAAATAAAGTGGATGATCGTACTGCTGAGTTGACGATTGCCAAGAGCCGGGTAGAAGCGATTTTGAATAACAGCACCGACGGCATTCTGCTGGCGCATATGAATAGCGGTATCCAACAATCGAATTCTACTTTTAATACACTGTTCGCGTGTGAGGCAGATGCGTATTTTGGTAAACCGCTGACCATTTTAGTAAACGATGCAGACCAAGAACTATTTGCCAAAACTTTTCAATCGGTTGTGACGAAACGGCAGGGAAAGTGTATTGAGGTTCATGCCCGCCGCCATGACAATACGTTGTTTGATGCCGAACTGGGGGTTGGCTACGTTCAAACGGATGATCAGGACGAAGTGAGTTTTGTGTGTACAATCCGCGACATCACTGAACGCAAGAATCAGGAGCGCCAACTGCGCTTCAATGCCAGTGTGCAAGAAAGTATGAGCGATGCCGTAATTGTTACCGATACAGAGCTTCGCATCCGTGGTTGGAATAAGGCAGCCGAACGGATTTACGGTTGGAAGTCGGAGGAGGTCATTGGCAGGCTAGGTCAAGAAGTGCTGCAAACACAGTTCATCTCGAATGTGATGAGAGCGGATGTGCTCCGCGATCTGAATGAACAGGGTTACTGGTCAGGGGAAGTCACCCATCAGCATAAAGACGGCAGCACTATTCATATCCTGAGCTCGACCGTTCTCCTTAAGGATGAGTTTGGTTCACCTTCTGGTATAGGAGCCGTCAATCACAATATTACCGAGCGCATAAAGGCTGAGCGTGTGCTGCAAGCCAAGCATGATGAAGAACGCAAATTCCAAAAGTACCTGCAAATACTTCATGACATGAGCATTGAATTGACCCAGATTGATGATCTGGACTTATTTTACAAACAGGTTGTTGAGTTCGGATTGAACCGTCTCGATTTTGATCGTATGGCGATGTTCTTATACGATCCGGTGCGCAAAATGGCATCGGGTACGTATGGAACGGATACCGAAGGTCATCTGCAACCAGAACATCATTTTCAATTTCTGCCGCAAGAGTGGGGTGGATTGTGGAATTCGATGCAAACCCCCACCCGGTTTTACCTTGATGAAGATGCAACGTTGAGTCACGAACTAAAATCCGTGGGGGCAGGTTGGAACGCTAGTGTCGCCCTGTGGTATGGGAATCAGAACTTAGGTTGGATTGTTGCCGACAATCTGATCAATCATGAACCTATTTCGCAACCTCAATTGGATATTTTGGGGCAGTACGGCATGTATATCGCTGCTACGATGGCGCGCAAACAGACGGAAACCGCATTGCGAGAAAGCGAGACACGCTATCGACTGCTAGCAGAAAATATTAGCGATGTGATCGCAAGTACAAATGGATTGGGCGAGTGTGTGTATATATCGCCGTCTTCGCAATTGACGCTGGGGTATGAACCAGCAGAACTCATCGGGCAAAATATGATGAATTTTATTCATCCCGATGACCAAGAAGAAATGTGGGATGGGTATCGTTTGGCGATAGAAAACAACTCCCCTGCAATGGTCAGTACTTCGCGTTTTCGCCACAAAGATGGTCATTATCTGTGGTTAGAATCGGTTGCACGTCCCATCTATTCAGGAGAAAAGGGGGAAATTCAGGGATTTGTCACCTCTTCGCGGGATGTTACCGAACGCAAACGGCTTGTCGAAGAATTAGACGAGCAGCGTATTTTTCTGCGGAATGTGATTGATGTTAGTCCGAATCTAATTTTTGTAAAAGATTATGACTCGCGCTTTGTTCTTGTTAACCAGACAGTTGCCAACCTCTACAACACAACGGTAGAAGGATTAATCGGCAAGACCGATGCAGATGTTAACCGTTCACCGGGCGAAGTCGAGAATTTTCTGACTGCTGACCGGCAGGTCATTACTTCAGGGGAGCCATTAAACCTTGAAGAACCGTTAACCAACCGAAACGGGGAAACCCGGTGGCTCCAGACCACCAAGATACGAATCGTCAGCGCAGATGGTCAATCAATATATGTCCTTGGGGTTTCAACCGACATCACTGAACGCAAAAATGCCGAAGAGTCGCTGCGAAAGGCATATGAAAGAGAAAAGGAATTAGGGGAACTCAAATCACGATTCGTGTCGATGGCTTCGCATGAGTTCCGTACACCGCTTGCCTCCATTCTTGCCCTAACAGAAACGCTGACTGTTTACCGGCATCGATTGGACGACACTCAGATTGAGCAACGCCTCGGTAAGATCAAATATCAGGTCGGTCACCTCACCGACATTATTGATGATGTGCTGCACCTCGTACGAATGCAAGCGCGACGAGTGGAGTTTAATCCAATGCCGGTGGATGTCGATTTATTGTGCCGCAGCGTGATCGACGACTATCAGAGCCGCCCGAACATGAAGCATCAGTTCCAATACAACCGTGAAGGTGTTGAAGTCCGCAACATGCGCGTGGATGAAAAGTTGATCCGGAAAGTTATCGACAATCTACTTTCAAACGCGGTTAAGTACTCACCGGATGGGAAGCTGATAATCGTTAATCTCAAATTTGATGATATAGCGTTTATTATTAGCATAAGTGACGAAGGAATTGGTGTTCCCGAAGCGGACTTGAAACATTTATTTGAGCTATTTCATCGCGCCGATAATGTCGGGGCAATTTCTGGCACCGGCTTAGGTCTGGCAATTACGAAAGAAGCCATTGAAATGCATGGTGGAACGATTGCGGTTGAGAGCAAAATTGGCAGCGGAACGACCTTTACCGTCACTATTCCTGCGCGCACTGAGGAAGGAAAATAACCATGATTAAGATTCTGGTGATTGAAGACGAACCGACATTGCGTGAGGAAGTGATGGAATGGTTGGTGCTAGAAGGTTATGATGTCATTGGTGCTGAAGATGGCATCGTAGGGGTGGAACAAGCTTTCAGTCATTTACCTGACTTGATTATCTGCGATATTTCGATGCCCCGGCTCGATGGCTATGGTGTGCTCTATGAGCTTCGTTCTAACCCGTTGACAAGCACCATACCTTTTATCTTCGTGACGGCTAAAGCTAGCTACGAAGATATTCGCAAAGGTATGAGCATCGGGGCAGATGACTATATTATAAAACCATACAGCTTGATGGATGTTGTGCAAGCCATTAAAACTCGCTTAGACAAAAAGGCGACTCAGGAACAACATCACAAGCAGGATATTGAGCAGTTGAAAGATGCCTTAACACAGGAACATGAGCGGTTGATGCTCAAGGCCAAGATCGTCGCCATGTATTCTCATGACTTTCGCAACCCGTTGACGACTATTTTGTCATCCAATAATCTGATGCGTGATTATGCTGATCGAATGGATGATGCGCGCCGCTTAACGCATATGAACCGGATTGAAGTATCGGTGCGGCAGTTACTGCAAATGCTGGATGATATGCTTTTTATTGCCCAGATGGAAACCGGACATCTTGATTTCAAACAGGAAAAATTAAATCCGGAGCCCTTTTTTAAGGCAATTGTGGATGAGTTTCAAATCATTCATAATAAAACGCATCAGGTTATTTTTGAGAACCGTGTCAGAGATATAATATGGTGTGATCCGCGACTGCTTCGCCAAATCGCTTCAAATCTGATCTCGAACGCCATTAAATATTCGCCACAAGGTGGTAAGGTATGGGTCATACTCGAAAATTATGAAGACCGATATACGCTGATGGTTCAAGATGAAGGCATAGGGATTTCTGAGGAAGATCAGCAGCGGTTATTTCAAGCATTTCAACGTGGGTCAAATGTGGGTCATGTGACAGGAACGGGTTTGGGACTCGCGATAATAAAACAGGCGGTCGATTTACAGGGCGGATCGGTTCACCTCGAAAGCCAGCTGGGTAAAGGGACGACCGTGACTATCGCCATTCCGGTACACCGCGCAGTAGAGGTATAGCGTAAACAGCAGGGGTTTTATTCACGTCTTACGGAATGTTATTTTGTGCCTACCGTTATGCCAGAGGCAGCGTGACAATGACCGTTGTTGATTCGTCACGAATACTTTCGACCAATAGCTGACCGCCGTGTAATTCAGCCAGCCGACGTACAATCGCTAATCCCAAGCCGGATCCCTGTTGTTCGTATAACTTCCGGTCAAATTGTATATAGGGTGCGATATTTTTGATTTGTTCCGCAGTCATTCCCCGCCCATAATCGGTCACACGCAAGTAGAGAGCATCATTCATTCTGATTTCGATTTCAATCGGGGTTCCGGTTTGAGAAAACTTTAGCGCGTTTTCTACTATTTCGGCAGCAATTTTTTCTAAACTTTCGCTTGAGATTTGCACAGCATTTATTGTATCTGATTCGATTACCAGATCATTTTCTCTTTGATACGGTGCTGCCTGCTGCAACGCGGTTTTGATGATGACATCTGACGGGTTGTTGACACGCTTTTGCCGAACAGCTTCTATCCGCTGCGGGTCGGTACTGATAACCTCTAATTGAGCATAGAGTAAGTAATTTTCGGTTAGGTGATATAAACGCTGACCTGATTCGAGAATATTTGCGACCATGTCGATAATTTTATCGCGGTCGAGCATATCCCCCATATCAACAATGAGTTCAGCAGCCCCTAAAATGCCGGTAAGGGGTGTACGCAATTCATGCGGAAGTGCATGCAGGATATTGCCGCGAAGGGTGTTTAATTTCTGCTCATTTTCTTTGATGAGCAATGCATGTTTTTCAAAACGCGCTTTAATCGCGGCCAGCAATTCATCAAGGCTAAATGGTTTGGTCAAATAATCATCCGCGCCTAAATCCATACCGTGGCGCATCGATAATTTATCGGTTTGGGCCGTCAAGAAAATAAAAGGAATTGTTGCCGTTTGTGATTCGTCGCGCAGTGCTTGAAGAACTTCATAGCCGTCCATTTCCGGCATATTGATGTCACAGATAATTAAATCCGGTAAACACTCTTTCGCTACTTGAACGCCAACCAAACCATTTTCGGCCTCAAAGAGTGTGTAATCTTGATAGGAGAGCACTTCAACAATATTGATGCGGATTTGTCGGTCATCTTCAATAACAAGTATTCTTGTCATTTTGCCGTCCTTATGGGAGGAACGTGTTGGCTCTATGGCATGGCTTGTGAAGGTCTCATGGTAAGCCCATTCGTAATGTTATTATCTTTAATTATCATCTAGAATCCGCTAATTAATAATTGAAATGTGCTGAGTGCATATTAATGTGGCTATTTGGACTCCATATTAATTTGGGCAACAGCTTTATCAGGATTCATCAATGGCAGTTCGATGGTAAAGGTACTCCCTTGACCCACTTTGCCTTCACTCGTGACGCTGATATGACCACCGTGGGCTTCAACAATGGCTTTGACAATCGCCAGTCCCAATCCGGTGCCGCCTGTATTACGGTTGCGGGATGGATCGACCCGATAAAACCGATTGAATAGATAGGGTATGTTTGCCGCAGGAATACCCTTGCCGTTGTCTTGAACCTGTAACTTGAGCGTATCCCTGTTGTATTCGGTATGAACCGTAATTTGTCCACCACGTGTCGAATGTACCAGCGCATTATTCAATAAATTGTGCAAGACCTGCGATAAACGCCCTTTATCCGCCAGCACCAGCGGCAGGTTAGGAGTCACCTCTACTTTGAGCGTTACCCCTTCGGCTTCCGCCAGCGAATCAAATTTGGCAATCGTCGTGTGAACCAGATCATCAATCTGGACGACATCTAGTTTGAGGGGGAGTTGGTGCGCTTCTGCCTGACTGAGCTCATGCAAATCTTCCACGAGGCGGCTTAACAGGCGGGTCTGGTCGTAAAGGCGGGCAACCTCCGAATTATCCATCGGATAGACTTCATCCAGAATCGCCAGCAAATTACCCTGCAAGACAGTCAGAGGCGTTCGAAGCTCGTGCGCCACATCCGCCACCAGATTGCGGCGCAGAGTTTCTTTTTCCTCTAAGGCAGATGCCATTTCATTGAAGGCATTCGCCATATCCATGACTTCTACTGTGCCTTCAACTTTGACACGCCGGCTGAGATTTTGTGCCCCGATGGCTCGCGCGGCTTCGGCTAACCGTCGCAGCGGCGCGGTCAGGCTGCGACTGACCATGACACCGAAGATCAGCCCGATGATGCCGCCTATGTTTCCGACCAAAAACAGGATCGTACTAAGCCCTTCGAGAACAAAGCGGGTTTGATTGGGCAGCAGGGGAAATTGAGAGGGTGGTTCTTCTAACCCGACGTAGCCCTTCGTATCACCATCTACAAGAAGCGGCGCTGCGGATGGGAATCTGGTTACATCGCGTCTATCAGATGTTGCGACTCCCGGAGTTGAGTTGTAAAGCACATTTCCTTGATCATCGGTGATGATGAGAATTAATCCCAGCCGCGGACCAATCGCGAAAACTTCACTGTTTTGGGCGAGGCTGTCTACTAGGCCATCCCAGCTACCATGATCTTTGTAATAAAGTTCAAGGTTATCAACGAGACCACCCTCAGATTGGTAGTCCTGCAAAATAATCGACTCGCGGATACCCGTGCGGGCGATTATCAGACTCGACAAAACAATGACGACAACGCCGAGCAGCACCACCGCGCTGAAGGCCATGCTTAAGCGAACCCATAGACGATTCATAATCACGGGCCTGCCAACCGGTATCCAACCCCGTATAACGTTTGAATGTAGGTTGGATGGCGGGGGTCAGGTTCGATCTTCTTGCGCAGGTTCTTGATATGGCTATCTAGCGAACGCTCGACACTCTCATAATCATAGCCGAGGCTGCGTTCGATCAAATCCGCGCGGGTCATGGCGTAACCGGGATGTTCCATCAAGGCACGCAGCAGCTCAAATTCGGTGATGGTCAGGTCAACCGGATGGGCATCCATGATGACTTCGCGCCGCCCGACATCCATCAGCAAACCGCCACATTGCAGGATAGTATCCTGCTTGAAGGTGGCATCACCTTGCGCCCGCCGCAGCACAGAGCGCACCCGTGCCACCATCTCACGCGGGTTAAAAGGCTTGGTAATATAATCATCAGCACCGAGTTCCAAACCGATGATCTTATCGCTGTCCTCGATGCGTGCCGTGAGCATAATAATCGGTATGTTGTGAAGCGACGAATCATTGCGTATCGTACGCGTAATCTCCCAGCCATCACGATCTGGCAGCATGAGATCCAACACGATTAAATTAGGCCGTTCAGACCGTACCATGTGCAGAGCCGTCTGACCATCATAGGCAATGAATACCTGATAGTGTTCCTTTTCCAGATAGGCGCGTACTAATCGGACGATTTCTCGATCATCGTCCACAACCAATATGCGTTGTACTGTACCTGTGCTTGACATAAACCCTCACAAATCTTCAGCATTGATATGCTTTAACGCCTAGCTGGCTTTAATCGGTAACGCTGCGCAGCCTGCATCCACGTTAACATATTCACCGCTGACCCATCCGGTTTCGTTTTGGTAGCTGACAAACCACCAATCCGCCGCTTTATTCTTTGCGCTGACGTTAAGCGTAGTGCTGAACGGAATCGTCAGCAAACGGTCATAGTCTGTACCCGGCCCACTGCGCAAATTCACATTCTTCCGCACAACCGCTGTACATCCGGTGATTTGTACTGCCGCCGATTGTCCCGCCGATTGAGTCGTATCCACCGCTGTGTCCTGTGTGGTTGTGGCGATGATGAACGGCGTATTGGTGGCGGTGGGCATCGGGCTAGGGAAGCGGGTGGGGGTTGCGCTCATTTGAAGGAGTGCAACAGCGGGCGTATTAGTCGGCACAACCACTACTGGCTTGGCTAAGGTAGCAGTCGGGCTGTCGACGATGATATTGGTACCGACCACATCGGCAACATTACGATTGCTGCCATCAATTGGTGCATTAGCAGCCGTATTAGCGGCTAAACGTGCCTGTGGCAGACGGCTGGCTACTGGTACAACAAAAGTGGCTGCCACCATCAGTACACCCAATCCTATGCCCAACACACCGCGTCGCTGCGCCAGCGGACGGTCGGCTTTACGCCGTTCTAGCAGGAATGTGATGATGCTGACGACTGCAACCAGCACACCCAAACCCATTGCGGCACTATTGACCAAGGGTAAGGATTGTGCGCTGGCGCTGTTATTCACCAATGCCAACACCGGAAACACCAGCGCTAAAAAGGCCAGCAGCGTTTCGAAAAAGCTCACCTTTTCGCGGGCTTGTAGGACGCGCAAAATGCTGTTGACCACAAAAATCAGACTAAAAATTGCACCCATGACGACCAATAGAAGAACCATCACTCACCTAATCCTATCTCTAGCTACTCGTAGCGCAGCGCGTCAATCGGGTTCAGTTTGGCTGCCCGCTGCGCTGGATAAATACCGAAGAAAATGCCGACACTGGCAGAAATAACCGTCGCCAGAATGATGCTGGATACTTCAACGCTGATCGGTAAATCGGTCGCCAGCGCCGCAATTAACTGCACTAAGCCCGCCGCAATCAATACACCGATTGCACCGCCAACCAGCGAGATTGCTACCGCTTCAATTAAGAACTGAAGCACAATGTCGCGGTTTTGTGCGCCAACTGCTTTTCGCAGCCCGATTTCGCGCGTCCGTTCGGTCACGGTCACCAACATAATATTCATCACGCCGATTCCGCCGACCAAGAGTGAAATACCTGCCACGACACCCAGAAATATGGTGAACAGGCCGATAACACTGGTTAATGTGCTGATGACGCTGCTCTGGCTAATGACCAAGAAAGTGTCTTCTTGACCAACCTTCACTTCGCGCACTTGACGCAGCGACCGCGTAACTTGTTTGACCGCTGCGTCTACGCTGTCACTATCCCGCGCCTGCATCATGATAAATGAGACACGGTAGTCGCCTTTTAGATCACGCCTGCCTCCCAAACGCGCCTGCGCAGTGGTGATCGGAACCAGCAC
Organism: Aggregatilineales bacterium; assembly: GCA_038251045.1. Taxonomy (GTDB): domain Bacteria; phylum Chloroflexota; class Anaerolineae; order Aggregatilineales; family Phototrophicaceae; genus CFX2. The sequence goes on from JBBSBS010000035.1 coordinate 20,036, forward strand.
GTTCGACGAAGCGCCAAGACCGCCGCTGGAACTTTCGAGCACGCCGACGATTTGAAAGCGCACGCTGCCGATGCGAACGTTGCGACCAACGGGTGACGTGCCATCAAACAAGCGGTCTACGACTTCTTGCCCGACGACTGCCACCCGCTCCTGACCATCCATTTCGGCCTGAGTGAAGAAGCGGCCATTCACAACCTTGCTGCTTAATACGTTCGGGTAATCCGGTGTCACACCCTGAATCTGGGTAGACATTTGTTTACCTTCATTCACCACCGTGGAATTCACGGTCAACTGTGGCATGACATACGACAAATCCTGTGCATTCAGCGGATCGGCTAACGTTTGCGCTTCCTTCATGGTCAGCGGCTGCACCTTGCCGTTCTTATCGGGCTGTGCAATTGCGATCACCAAATTCGAGCCAACGCCCGAAAATTGTTTGGTCACAAAGGCTGATACGCCTTGCCCCGCCGAGATCAACAGAATGACCGCCGCGACCCCGATAGTGATTCCTAGCATCGTCAACGCTGCCCGCAGTTTATTCATCTGCAAAGCAATGATGGCGACACGAATATTTTCGCTAATTGCGTACATAAGCTATTCAAACCTCAGCGCGTCAATCGGGCGCATCCGTGCGGCGCGACTGGCAGGGTACAGACCGAAGAAAATGCCGATAAAGCTGCTAACACCTGTTGCCAGCAAGATCGAGTCGAGCGTTAACCCCAAATGCAAATCGGGGATCACCGCACCGGCTATTGCCGTAATTGACCAACCCAACGCGACCCCTAGCAATCCGCCCACCAGTGACAGGATGATGCTCTCAATCAAGAATTGACTGAGGATGTCACTGCCGCGTGCGCCAACCGCTTTACGCAGGCCAATTTCACGGGTACGTTCGGTCACGGATACCAGCATGATATTCATGATGCCGATGCCGCCTACCAGCAGCGATATGCCAGCCACGCCGCCTAGAAAGACCGTCAGCAAAGCCGTAATCTGGGTGATGCTGCTCAAGAGTTCGGCTTGGTTGCCGACATTGAAATCTTCATCACCGGCGTAGATAATGCCGTGCGCGCTGGTTAAATAAGTCTCAATCTCCTGACGAACGGTGTCATTGACTTGCTCAGAAGTCGCCATCACCTGTATTTGCGACACTTTATATGCGCCGCCGCGTACCCGCGCATCCGCCAAACGGGATTGTGCGGTTGTCAGCGGAACCAACGCCGCAGCGTTCAAATCGGCGGGGGATGCTGCCGAACGGTCGTTCATCACGCCGATGACGGTGAAAACGCGCCCATTAATCTGGATGGGCAAACCAATCGGGTTATAATTTTTGTCGCCAAACAGGTCTTCTACCGTGCTTTCCCCCAACACAACGACCCGCGCCGTATCATCAAGGTCGGTCTGATTAATGAAGCGTCCGCCATCGCTGCGGGGATACCAATTGTTGACGGTGGCATAAGCCGGTGTTACGCCGTTCAGCGATAAGCTCGCCGTTTCAGTACCAGCAACCAACGTTCCCGCCACGCCGTAGGTGGGTGATACCATCTGAACACCCGGCAGCCGTGCTATCGCCAGCGCTTCTTTGTCGGTCAATGGCTGCACCTGAATCCGCGTCTGGCTGGTGGGCGCACTGGATGTTACCGTCAGCGTATTCGCGCCTAAGTCAGAAAACTGCTCTGCCACATAGTCTTGTACCCCGCGCCCCAAACCCGTCAACCCCACCACCGCACCCACGCCGATGACAATGCCCAGCGTGGTAAGAACGGCTCGCAGACGGTTGATGATCAGGCTGGTCAGCGCAATACGAAAGCCTTCAGTAAGGTTCATGACTAGGTATATTCCTCTTGTGCGCCGCCGTAGTAGGTATCCTTGAATACACCTTCCAATTCTTCGGCTTCCGACGGTCGTTCGGCCTCACCAGCTACCAACGGGTGGGCCACCGCGCGGTCAGCCACGACTTTGCCATCACGCAGCATAATCACGCGGTTGGTGTGCCGTGCAATCCACGGATCGTGGGTCACAAAGATGATGGTGTTACCCTGTTCGCGGTTAAGCTGCTGGAAAATCTGCATCACCTCGGTACCACTGCGGCTGTCCAGATTACCGGTAGGTTCATCGGCTAAGATCATCGCCGGTTCGGTGACGAGCGCCCGTGCAATCGCCACACGCTGCTGCTGACCGCCGGATAACTCGCTGGGCAGATGGTCAATACGCTGTCCTAAGCCCACTGATTCTAAGGCGGCCTTGGCTTTCTTGGTACGTCCCGAACCGCCACCGTAAATCAGCGGCAGTTCCACCTGTCGCAGGGCAGACGTGCGCCGCAGCAGGTTGAAGTTCTGGAACACGAAGCCGATCTTCTTATTACGCACACGAGCTAAGGCCGCCTCGCTCAATTTGCTCACATCCACGCCATCCAGAAAATATTCGCCGGATGTGGGTTGGTCAAGGGCGCCCAATATGTTCATCAGAGTTGATTTACCTGAACCCGATGGCCCCATGATGGACACAAATTCGCCCTGATTCACTTGCAGGCTTATGCCTTTTAGTACCTGTAGAGAAAGTTCCCCCATCTCGTAGGTTTTGGTAATGTCCCGAATATCAATCACTGATTTTTGAGCAGCAGGGACTGCCACCGTTTGTTTGCCGTTTGTGTTGTTCCGTTGTAGCCAGCTGAACATTATTAACCGCCTCCTACGCCACCCTGCCCACCAGCGGGCGGGCGGAAAAAGCCACCTTGACTTGAGCTTTGTGCCTGTCCCGACAGCAGTACAATCGTTTGTCCCGCTTGCACGCCGCTTATGATCTGGCTGTTGGTTTCGTTACGGACACCGATCGTCACCAGCGTATCCGTATAGCTGCCGTTGTCATCAACCGTCACGTAGGTGCGTTGTGTGTCGTTATCCACGCGGATAAAGCGGTTCGGCACGAGGATGACATCTTTAACCTCGCCCGTAACAATACTGGCGGTCGCACTCATCATGGGACGCAGCGGGGCAGATGTGGAGTCCACCGTCACAGTAGCGCCGTAGGTTACTAACTGTCCCTCAATCGTGGGCGCAGCATCAATCTTAGTTATGATGCCGGTGATTGGTGTGCCTTTCAGCGCGGTTACGTTCAGATTGACGGTCTGACCGGCTGCCACGTTGACAATATCGGTTTCGTCAATCGCCAGATCAATCGTGTAATGGCTGTCATCAATCAGGGTGACAGCCTTGGCTGCCGGGGGGACTGCTCCCACTGTCAAGTTTTCATTGGCGACCACACCATCAATCGGGGCAAGCAGTGTAGTCTTGACCAACTGCTGTTCTATCTTTTGAACACCGAGTCGGGCTGACTCCACATCAATTTCTGCGCGTCGGAGTTCAGCCGCACTCGCCGGATTAATCAGCTTATCCAAATTGGCTTGCGCCTGTGTGATCGAAGCGCTGGCGCTGGTTAGCCGGCCTGCATCTGCACCCTGCGTCATCGTGTCCTGATAGGCCGAATCCTTGATGTCCACATTGTATTCTTGTGACTGTACCTGAGCATTCGCGCCAATCTCACCGGCCTGCGCCCCGCCGTTGCCGTTGCGGAACTCCGGATTAGGAGCCAGTTGGATGTCGCGGTTCAACTGCGACTGCCACAATTGATTTTTCGCCAGTTCGGTTTGTAAGCGGGCAATCTCTTTCGCATCGCCGCTGGGTGCGGTTTGCGATGCCGAGTACATGCCTGCTTTGGCTGCTGTGAGTTGTGCTTGTGCCACGGCTATATCGACATCACGTGGGGGATCTGTAAGCTTGTCATAGGCCGCCTGTGCCTGCGCCAGCGCGATTTGCGCCGTGCGGAGTGCCGACTCGGTATCGGTGGACTGGATTCTTGCCAGCACATCACCGGCTTTTACCCGCTGGCCTTCCTTCACCAGTATCTCTGTAACCGGTGCTGAAAGCTCAAATGCTAGATTAAGTTCTTGCAGCGGTTCAAGTGAACCCGTTGCGTTCAGGGTAATCGTCAGGCTGCCCTGTTCCACCACTGTCGAATCGGTCACCGTAACCTTTTGGGCGCTCACAGTGGCAGGTTGCAACCCGACCAGCACGATTGCTGTGATGACCATTGCTGATCGAATCAGCCCCTTAAACCCGTTCAATTGTTTCATTGTGTTGTCTGACCTTTTCAACCCTATCATTATCGTGGCGCTCCCGGAAATCCTGTGCTGACGGTTTCTTGTAGGACGACCACATCGCCATCGCGCAGGCCGGAAAGCACTTCGCTGTTATCACTGCCTTGCAAACCCAGTGTCACTTCCACACGGGTTTCGATATTTTTGGCATCCAGAACATCTACAAATACCCGTCCGTCAGTTTCGACATGCAAGAAGTTGGTGGGCACGACCAGCACGCTTTGCTTGGCTTCAAGGACGATATAGGCTTCCCCAGTCATACCAACCCGCACCTGCGGTTCTACCTGACTCAGCCCAAAGTGTGTGTCGTAACTCACCACACCATTGACCTCGGTTCCCAAAATCTCAATTTGCCGTACCGAGGCTGGAAGCCGCACATTCGGCAGTGCATCCAGTTCCACATAAGCGGTCAGGCTCTCGTTAATCAGGCTGATGTCTTCTTCGTCCACCTGTGCAGTTAAACCCAACGTGGATACATTACTGATCTGAATGACCGATCTGCCAGCCAAAACCGGTTGGCCTAAGTCAATATTCAAGTCGGTTACCACGCCATCAATCGGGGCATATAAAGTGGTGCGGTTGAAGGCCGTTTCGGCATCACGCAATTGTGCTTCAGCCTGCTGCAAAGCAATCTGCGCGGTGGTGATTGCCGATTTCTTCGGTCCCGCCAAAAGTTGATCCAGTTCCTTTTGCCGCAGTGCAATCCGCGCGCCCGCTTCCGTCAGGCTGCCAGAATTGCCGGTTTGTACTTGGTCAAGCTGCAAACGGGCGATTTCTGCATTAAAAGAAGCCTCGCCGATTTGTGCATCCAGCAGCGTATATTGATCGTCCTTCAAACCACCGGACACCTGCCGCTTGTGTTGAAGTTCTTCAAAAGCATGTTGTGCTTGGTCATATCGCAGCTGCGCCTGAGTCACATCGGCATCACTGCTGCTGTTGGCTGCCGAGCTGTAAGCTCCCTGCGCACTCGCCAGATTGGCTTTTGCGATTTTGATGTCGTTTTCGTCCACCGGCCCTAATAAATCCGCCAGTGAATTATTGGCCTTTTCCAGCGCCAGCTTGGCCTGCTCATAATTGATCTGCTGGGTATCATTCGCCAACCGCAGCAGGGGATCACCAGCCCGTACATAATCACCGGTGCTCACAAGAATTTCGGATGCCTTGCCGGAAGTTTCAAACCCCAGATCAACGACCGAATCGGCCTCTATCGTTCCCAGCGCAGAGATTGAACGTTCCACATCACCGCGCCCAACCGTGTAACGCGCCAGATTTTCTAATCGGGTTTGTTCAGTCTGTTCTTGACGCGCCATCTGGCCTGCCTTCAAGAACGAAGCACCCAATGGGATAGCGATCACCAGAACCAACAAAACCACTAAAGACCGAATAACAGACATGACGAAACCTCGTTCAATGACTACACCAATGCAGCAGCATTACATAGATATTTGGATATATAGTTATTATCACAGGAGAATCTGTAGAGATTGTGGAGAATTAGTGTAACTATATTGGAACTCTAACGGAAGTTCCAATCTTGTGTGTGAATAAGTGGCTATTCTCCGACTGTTACGATACCTTCTATTTCATTCTTCTAATACGATCACCTACCGGCAGGATCGGATCATACTTAATAGTACGGACAAACGATCCGAGTAGTTGCACCGCACCAGTCTAAGGATTCAAAATGCTTCAACTTCCTGAAGTACGTGCATTAACAACGCTTTCGGCGGATGGGCGCTTGCTATTCGCAACCCGCATCGTGCGATTGTTTGCTTATGGCTTTCTGGCGGTGGTTCTGGGGTTATACCTCTCCGCCGTCGGGCTGGATGACACCCAGATTGGTCTGGTACTGAGCCTCACCTTATTGGGTGATGCCGCCATTTCGTTACCCATCACCATCATTGCAGATCGAATAGGGCGGCGGCGCATGTTAATGGTCGGTGCTGGCCTGATGGTGTTTGCCGGAATCGTATTTGCCCTCACCAGCAACATTACGCTGTTGATTATCACTGCCATCATCGGGACGATAAGCCCCAGCGGCAATGAGGTCGGCCCCTTCCTAGCCATCGAGCAGGCGGCGCTGCCCCAAACCACAACCGACAAGCAGCGTACACAGGTCTTTGCGTGGTACAGCTTACTCGGTTCAGTCGCCACCGGATTAGGATCGTTTGCAGGTGGAATATTATCGCAGGTGCTTCTGAATGCCGGACGGTCACCGCTAGAAAGTTACCGCGTCGTGATTATCGGTTATGCCCTGCTCGGTGGTGTTTTGGGACTGATGTTCATGCGCCTTTCAGCGGCGGTGGAAGTTGCCCAACTCGGAAAAACCCCTACGCTTCAAAGCCTATTTGGACTGAACCGTTCGCGCAAAGTGGTTTACAAACTGTCACTGTTGTTCATGCTGGATGCCTTCGCCGGTGGGTTAGTCGTACAAAGTTTGGTGGCCTTGTGGTTCAACCGGCGCTTCGGTGTTGATCCGGCGGTGATTGGTTCGATTTACCTCGGCGCGAATCTGTTTGCAGGGTTATCGGCGCTGGCAGCGGCACGGGTAGCGGCTCGTTTTGGCTTGGTCAACACTATGATTTTCACCCATGCCCCATCCAACATCTTGCTCATATTGGTTCCGCTGATGCCCACTCTACCGCTAGCAGTCTTAATGCTCCTAGCCCGTTTCAGCATTTCGCAAATGGATGTACCGACGCGCCAATCGTATACGGTGGCGGTGGTTGATCCCGAAGAACGCTCGGCAGCCAATGGGGTGACGAGTCTGGCGCGGACAACGGCATCCGCTCTGTCACCGGGCGTGACCGGCGCGTTGTTCAATGCAGGCGCAGCGGGCTTAACAATCCCATTTGTGTTGGCTGGCGGGCTGAAGTTGGTTTACGATTACCTGCTCTATCGCAATTTCAGGGCGATTAAGCCACCGGAAGAACAATAGGCATTTATCCCTTGCTGCCGCAGGATTGACGAATGACGAGATAAGTCGGGGTTTGAATGACAAGGGCAATATCCCGTTCGTTTTCGATGCGTTTGACAACCCGCTCGGCTGTCAGTTCACCAATGAGATGCTTGTAAACATGAACGGTCGTCAGGGCAGGTACAGTGAAGGCCGATTCAGGGATGTCATCAAAACCGGTGACCGCGACATCCTGTGGTACGCGAAAGTTGTTCTGGTGTAACCATTGGATTGCACCGATAGCGATCAGGTCAGATGCGCAAACAATCGCTTCCGGCGGATGGGGCA
>JBBSBS010000036.1:0-27041 GCA_038251045.1 Aggregatilineales bacterium
CACCACCGATCCCGAAAAGGCGCCCAACACGCCCGAGATCATCACCATCGGTTTCGAGGCGGGCGACGCGGTCAGCGTCAACGGCGAAAAACTCAGCCCCGGCAACATCAATGACCGCTTCACTCTCGACTGGCCCTCGGATGCGCGTCCTGCCCGTATTACGCGCGGGTTCAACGACGTTTCTGGAACTGATGGTAAAAAAAATGAAGGGATTGATGTATACGCACCAGCTACAACCCCCATTCGTGCTGGTGCATCCGGCATCGTCACCAGTATCGTCCGCCAAAACAACTCTTTGGGATACGGGCAATACGCACAGGTTTCTACCACCATCAGTGGACAAACCTATATCACAACCTATGCTCGACTCAATAATATTCGCCTCGTCATCGGTCAAAGCGTCAAAGTGGGCGATGTAATCGGTGAGTCTGGCGCAGATACCATCAAGGTGGTTGTCCAGCAGCCCGGTAAAGGCTTAAGCGGCTATCTGTTGGCAGACGTGGTTGACCCGACCATGATGATTTACTGGCAGGGCTTGCTGCTTAAAGTCAATGTTACCGGACTTCGCATACGTGAACGACCGGGGACAGACTTCAAAGTCATTGGTCAACTAACCCCTTTTGACCGCATCGAGTCACTCGAACCACATGGACGTACACTCCTTAAAGTCGGGCAAGAAAACCAGTGGATTAAAATTCGTTCGCCGCAAACCGTCGAAGGGTATTCGGCTGCTCAATATCTGATGGCAGACGAAACAGGCGGTCTTAATGCCCTCAATATGACTGGCATCAACCTCGATATTTTGCACGCTCTGGGCAAGCCAGATGCATCTCGAATGAAAGGTACAGGTTTCGTACGCTTCGTTTACTCGGTATCTATGGCGCGTGGCTCAACCGATCTGGATGCCGCTTACAACCTGTATGCGCCATATATCGAGGCATACGCTAAAGCTGGCTTAAAAGTGATCCTGATCTTAACTCATCAAACCTATGGTGAAGGTGCAGGTTACGTATGGCCGAACATGGATACAGGTAAATGGCGTGAATTGACGGCACGGTTTGCCGATTTTGCGCGACGTATTGCGGCACGGTTTGCGAATCGTGACCTGATTACGGCTTATCAAATCTGGAATGAGCAAGATACACCTATGAATATTGCCTCGTCTGCGGTTGCGATGCAGCCTACGGATTATGCGTATCTGCTTTCCGAGTCAATCAAGGCCATTCGTAGTGTCGATACCAAAGTGAACATTATCACTGGTGGGCATGTTGGTGGGCCGTATCAAGGGGCGAACTATGCTCGTGCAACCATTGCTGCCATGTCTGGTGGTGTTCTACCAGATGCAATTGCCTGTCATTCCTACGGACGAGGGCCGGTAGGCAACAAATATAGTCCATTTGGCAGCATTGACGACGACGTGGATGCCTACAGCAAAGTGATGCCGGGTGCTCAAATTTGGATTACCGAGTGGGGTGTATTGGATCGGCCTAATGATCCACCTAATGATGTTGCTGACTATGCCGTTGGTTTCATTAGCCGGTTGAAAACACTGTATTCGGGTAAGGTGGCCTGTGCAGTATGGTATGGCTGGGCGGATTCAATGCACAACGGTTTTGGTCTTGTTAACCAGAACAATCAACCCAAAGAACCGTTCTACAGCCGGTTTTTGGGGGCATAAACAAGTTGGTGACCTGATAAACAGGCAATAACAGGTAACAATTACGGAGACTATTGCGATTTTGGGTGGGCAAATTACCTGCTTTGCAGGTGGAGCAGGTAAAAATGGGGTGTTTTTTACCCATTTATGAAGATAACGCTTGAACATTCAAACCCGATTCAAACGTTCATAATGGCGATTCTGTGATAGAATTTTTGTTCTCGACTATGGCTGATGGTTGCGAAAAGACGTAAGTGATAGGTCGATATAGACAAAGCACGTTACGTCCTGCATTTATGGGGGTTGGCTACGTGAGAGAAATTCGTCGAAAGGAACTTGTATATGGCATTTGAACCTGTCGCTTTAGATCACACATTCAGCGCCCCAATTGGTGTTTCGGTTAAGGGAGAAATTTGGGCGTGCGTCGAGATGCCGGGTTCGGCAGCGTACTTCGGAACCAAAAAATCTGTTCGGCTCGATATTAAAGTCGATGATATTGTGCTGGATAACGCTGGTTTTATGGTCACCGGCACGGGAGGGCATATGTTCTCGCTCAATGCAAAGCTTCGAAAGCAGCTTGGTAAAGATGTCGGCGACACCGTAACCGTGCGCTTGTTACGGCGTGTGAAATAGATAGTTCTAAGCCTGCACTGTCATCACCTTCATCGTGAAAATTTGAAATCCTCACCTATGTCCATAGGTTAAGTTGCTATTCCAGCCATTTCTTGCTCCTTACTTTCAGTCCAAGTGGTTTGCATCATGACTACTGCCGAGTGGCTTAAATATGAGGGAGGATGAGCTAAGTATCCAGCACAGCTAGGGAGGAAATAGCGGACTGCCTAAAGACGCACCTTTATTCGCGCTGTTCGTAACGCATTGGGAGAATATCTGCTGGAACTTGCGTTGTTTCCTGCCACTTGACATCAAACGCGCCGCGATAACCAAACAGCTTCCCCCAAATACGGTTGTGAACATTGACCTCAATACGGAATTTTCCCATTGTATCATCGTACCATTCACAAACGTCGGCAATACCTGAGAAAAAAAGCGGAAAGCGAAAACCGATTATGCCTTCGTAGAAGCGTTGTGCGCCAGATCGCAACCGCAAGCCACCTTTCTCATCGACCGACATTTCCAAATCGACAGCGAGATGCTCATGACTGCCCATATAATCGACCACACAAGCACGCTGTTCGCTGTAAATCATATAGGCATCAAACCGCCGCGTTTTGCTCATCTTGAAGGTGCGAATCCATGTTACGGTTTCACGCCCAAGCGGATCAACAAAGGCGTAATTCTGGATGGTGAATGGAACATGCTGACCGCGCTCTGGAAACATAATTCTGCGCCATGCCCCAATATATAGAAACGGCAGCGTATAAAGCGGGCCATGCCAAACTTCGTCCATCACCCCATGCCCAATGCTGGCAAGATGATCGGCGCTTGTAAAGCCAAACCGCCGCTGAATTTGTGGGTGAAGACGGTGAAAGTCTGCCCCTAAGACGCGCTCGTAAATCGACTTCATAATTTCTTCTCCTGACGGATGCAGCGCCGTGCCGATGGGAGATTAGCACCTGCAAGATAACCAATGAGCGCCAGAACCATCACCGAACCATTCAAAGTCACAGGATTAAATGCAGCAATCAGGTAGTGTGGGGCGGTTAATGCGACACCCAATGTTGCTAGAATCATCAAAGGGAGGTTGACCAGAAGCGTCCAGCGCCGATGCCACGTCAACAGTAAAAAGAACGCAAACAGTATCTCCATCAGCCCGAAAACACGAACGACCAAGGGAATGAGATCAGGCGGTAAGCTCGCCGCTCCCATCATCGCCAATTCGTCAGAATGCAAAAACACGAGTTTCGGAACGAGTCCCTGATACAGCCAGATGAAGACCAGAGCGAAGCGTGCAAAAGCATGGATTAGGCTGTTCGAAAGTGACACCGCCGGATCAATCCCCTCTTCGATCCACAAACGGAGTCGGTCAAAACTCCAAGCAGTCGCCCAACCGATTAGTGGGCGAAAAATCAACCGGTCAAAACTGTGCCCAACAACGCCGAAACGAGTTTCAAAGTCATAACCCGTCAAGAAACGAACACCCTTTTCCTTTTGCTCATATTTCCAATAGCCAGATCCGGCTTTGATGAGCGACTTCGGGTCAGCAGACCAGAATTTCAGGGCAGAGGTTCTTTGATATTCATTGAGACGCGTGCCTACAGTTTCGCCTTCGCCGCTAATGGCTAAACCGAAGCCAATCCGCGTTTTATACAGAAACTGCTGCGGGAGATTTTGATCAGTATGCGGGAGATAAGAGATTTCGGTAAAACGTAAATCCCAACGTTGATGAACTTCGGGCTGCTGAGTCTTATCCCACACTTCATTCATTGAGCCAGCGATGAATGTCTCAACGTAGATAGTCACATTATTCACTCATTGTGAAATTTACAACTTTATGAATTTACTGTATTTTAAGTTCCGGGAAATGTCAATCTGCTCGTTTACTGACCAGTCTTCAGCGTGACCGTCGTACCCCTGCCTTACAGTGAGGCACACACAATTGTTTGGAGCCAGGAATTCACAGCGTTTATTCGGCTTTTTCATCGTCGGGTGTCAGCCAATAATCACCGCCGCCACGCTGCCGCCGCATAAAGCCATAATCGACCAGATTCCGCCGTACGGTGGCATAATCCTCGTTGACTTCGACCAAAATGGCATTGACCTCGGCCTCGGTATAATGCTGTCCCTGTTGAAATTTGGTGGCCAGCCAACGCATCACAATCAACCAGCGGGCTTCTTTGGTGGGCAGCCTCGGCAGACGTTCATTAACGGTACACGCCCGCAGCACTTTCTTATCGGCCTCGCTCCAATCCAGGGCATCAATCCACGACGAATCGGAAGCTTCTTTCTCGGATTGGGTAATTGGCTTTTCAATCTCATTGACATAAGCTTTGAAGGTCGCCAGTCGTTTTTCATTGATGCTGTAGAAGCGCTGGTTGCCTGCCATACGCAGCCGCAACAGACCTGCGCCGTGCAGCTTGCTGACATGGTGCGATACGGTAGGCTCTGATAACTCAAATATGCCTGCCATCTCGCTGACGGTATGGGCGCGTTCGCTCATCAGGCCGACCATGCGCAGTCGATTTTCGTCGGCAAGCGTTTTGAGCAATTGCAGCAGTTCCGCGTGTTGACCTGTATCCATGTCCAACCCTCACAACTTCTATTTAGATGCCTATCTAATTTGAAGTTTATCGAATATACTGAGTTTGTCAAGATATAAAAAGAGGCCGTACCGGATGGTAGTGCCTCTTTAAGACTAACCCCCTCATCCCCACCCTTCTCCCCCGCAGGCGAGGGAGAAGGGCTTTAAGATATTCGAGAGAGGGAATTTATGGCTTAGTTTTCGCGGCTAAAAGAAGACCTTTGCCACACCGAGAATGCCCTGCTTCCACGGCACACGATGAGACACGCCGGATTGTCCTTCGAATTTCGCTAAATTTGCTTTATACCACTGGTAATTGCGAATGAGCGCCTCTTTATTCGAGAATTTGGGTTTATAGCCCAATTTGGTTTCGGCTTTTTCTATCGAGACAAACGAGTCCTTGCTGGCTGTCTCATACACCCACTTATACAGGGGGGATATTTTGAGGGCTTCCAGAACGCGCAGGGTCATAATGGCTGGACCAGCTGGTAATCCGGTAATCTTCTTGCCGAAACCGGCGTAATCCAACACGGCCTGATAATCTTCCTTCATGGTCGTGAATTCTTTCGCGCCGATGTTGAAGGTATCGCTGGCAATGTCTTTATCTAGTGTGCAGGTCAGATATATGGCATCACACAGGTCTTCTACATCCAGCAGTTGGTAACGGTTGTTACCGCTGCCCAGCATCGGGAAGCCGTGGGCATCCTTCGCCCAATCGTAGAACAGCGCGAACACGCCTAAACGTTCCGGCCCGATGAACGATTTCGGACGAATGACAGGCACACACATGCCCTTCTTGCGGTACTCGATGCATACTTCTTCGGCGGCGATTTTGGCTTTGCCGTATGGGCCTACGCCATCCAGCTTGTCGGTTTCCAACAAGGGGTGATGGTCGGGGATGCCATAGACGGCGGTTGATGAGACATGCACGAAACGCTCGGCTCCGGCTTTATAGGCCGAGTCGATCATATTCCGTGTACCTTCCAAATCGGTGGACATAATATCGGCTTCACTGTACAAAGGCAGAGCCGCCGCCGTGTGAATAACGATATTGATGCCCTGCATGGCCTTATCCACCGCTGCCCGATCGCGAATATCACCCACGATTTCGGTAATCTGATCTTTTTCGGGGTAATCAAACGGTGCAATATCCAGCGTGGTCACTTTATGACCGCGTGCCAGCAAATAACGGACTAGGTTGATACCTAAAAATCCGGCACCACCCGAAATTAAATACGACTGTTGTTCGCTCATACCATGTACTCCAATGCTATGCAAAAATGTGGGGTTATGTTGTTTGTTGGTCGTTGAGTCGTTGTTCAATCTTTGCGCCCAAACAGGTTGGACACAAGCAACCCCTATCATCTGACTCGTCTAGAGATATTATACGGGGCAAATTGAAGCACCAACATTGTGATTGCCCTGCCGCCACTGCGCAGGTGAACAGTGTGCCACATTGGGGACAGGCACGCGCTCCGGCATCATGCTCATGGTCTTCAGGCATTTCAACATCCCTTTGCTCAACTGATGCCAGTCTAGTATCGCGCGACCGATGCCGTCAATACCGCAAGTATGATGAAACACTTTGCGGAACATGGAGGTCGTATACATTGAATCCTTTACCAAAATATCTTCTAATGCCCGCAGCTGTACTAAAGGAACTCTGCCTCTGACACTATAACGCGATACGCCAGTCCTATCCGCAATACACTCTTTTGGCATACCTGACTCCCAAAGTTCAAGTATCTGCCGTAATTCCGCATTATTTGGCACTTATTCCTCCAAATAAAAAAGCGCCTGAACGGCGCTCACTTAATTGTGGGGCTGGTGGGATTCGAACCCACACGGGAGTAATCCCAACTGATTTTAAGTCAGTCATGTCGGCCAGTTGCATCACAGCCCCATAATTTATTAGCAAATAGTATTGCTCGTAAATTACTTTGAATAGTGTATCAACATCTGTCCTAACCGTCAACGGCTTTTTCCTGCAACGACGGTATGAATATCCAACCACGAATCAAAAACCCTCACTCTTTCAAGTAAGGGTTCTAATTGTAACAACTTCAGCTCAATGACCTCTGACCTTTAGCTCAACTTATCCACCCGTGCCTCAACATCTTTGATGAACGGATAAGTATAAATTGTGCTCCATGTAACAATCCAATCATATTCACGCAGGGCTTCGGCTTTCTTGCCTTGTGCTTCCAAAATCTGCCCACGAATGTAATGACGTGTTCCGGTATCGCCACTGACCAGCGCTGAGTCTATCGCCTTTATTGCCGCGTCATACTGGCTCAGGACATAAGCTGCTCTTGCCTGATATTCATCGGCAATTGGCCTCAATGACGCTGGTACACCTGATGTACCGCTTAACAAATCAATCGCTTCTTGGTAAGTCTCTTTATCATCCGGCTTGGCTTTATCAATCAAGATACGTGCCTGCAACAGTTTGATTTGGGCATCGGGAATGGTATTGCTCCCTAGCAGGGCCTCTGCATCTCGTTGTGCCGTGTTGATATCACCGGCTGCATAAGCCATTTCCATGCGCTGCGCCCGAACCTTGTCATCCTTCGTCAGGTTAAAAACCTTGGTCAAATCCGCCTGTGCCAGTTTGTACTGACCTTTATTCATGTAGAGTGCTGCCCGTGCGAGCAAAACATCTGCATTATCACCAGCTGTCAGGGCTTGCGAAAACGCGTTTAATGCCAGATCATTTTTACCCTCGGCTGCCCATGCTTGAGCGAGGTCAACATAACCCACGACGCTGCCGGGATAATAATAGAGATAGGTTTGTGAATAAAGTACGCTTAACCCGACCTCATCTTGTGCAATTGCCGACTTAATCCGCAGTTTATGGGCACTTTCGGTTGCCGGATCTATATACAATGCCAGAAAAGCCTGATAATCGGCCTGCTGATACTGCTTTTCTTCAAAGTAAATCTCACCCTTCTCCACAATCAGCCGCAGGTTAGCTGCCAATTCTGGCACAGCCAAGCCCTCATCAAGTGCCTTGATCGCCGCTGTATAATTCCGCGTCAGCCTCGCGCTGCCTGCCCGCGCCAAATAGGGCAAATCAAAACGCGGCGAATTGGCAATGGCGGTTGTCGCCGCTTCTTCAGCCTGTGCTAAGAGCGGGCCTGATTCGCCATTTCTATTCTCATCAACAGCTTCTTTTGCCAACAAATAATTGGTATATGCCAGTGCTCCATTGACTACTGCTTTCGTATCCCCGTCAGTCGTATCCGTCAGCCGTTTTTGGGCATCGAGCATGGTTTGCTTGGCCTCGGCAAACTCTTTCTGCCCGATCAAACTCAATGCAGCATAGTAATAAGGTGCGGGATCGAAGCTATTCGCGACACTGGTGATTTCCGCCCGCAGCGTCGGCAAGGCTTCGGCATAACGCCCATGATCTATCAGAACAATCGACTCCTGCACGCCTTTTGCGAAAGCAGGCGGGAAAATCTTGGTAGGTACTGGCGGGGCAACATTACCATTCGGCAGTTGCGGCGGCACGGTCGGGCTGGGTGTCAGTGTCAAACGTGGTGTTGGTGAGGGTGTGGGGGTATCACCCGGCGTTGCTGTTGCCGTTGCGGTCGGTGGTTGCGGGGTAGGTGTCAGCGTAGGCGTTGGCACAAACACAATACCGCGTAAGGCGGGTGTATTCCATATGATCCCATAGCCTGCCAATAAGAACACGACGATACCGGCTGCCACGCCACCCGCGATGGCTGCACGTAAACCCCAAATGTCGCGCTCACCCGCACGTCTGCTGGTTTTTTGCACCCAGTTTGCGGTCGGCTGCACCTGAAGCGAGTCCATGTACTCTTGTAACATGGCATCTGCTTGTTCTTGCGCTTGTGCGAGGCGTTGTGCGTCCGGAATTGGGATACCGGGTGTTTGCGCTGCCGCTGCCAGCGTCGCACGGTTATCCGGTCGAGAAGGTAATGAAGATACCTGTCCTGCTAGCTGATCGCGTGTCATACCCAGCGATTTCAACGCCTGCAAACCCATATCATTGTTGGGATTTATTTCCAATAACCGGTTGAGGTAAAACATCTTCTCGCGCTGATCGCGAGCGAGGCTCACCAGCCACAGCCATGCCGCTTCGTTTTGCGGTTCGATCCGTAGCGATTGTTGAAGCAGTTGGCGCGCTTGGTCAACTTGCCCCGCTTTGGCGGCGGCAATCCCTTGCTTGCGGAATTCTTTTGCTTGATCGCTTGCCACGTCTAACTACTCCCCATAAAGCGATAATAATCTGCATTGTAACCTAAAGCGTGAATTGGTGAAATAAAAGATCGGCTGATGGTTCAGCCGATCTTAGAAATACGTGCCCGTTTAACACTTAACTCCAGCAGGAATTTACGGGGTATCTACTCGCGTAATACGACCCTCTACTTGAGGATTAATCGGATTATTCGCTTTGATATAGTCACCCAATACTGTATCTAACGGGCTGCCACCATCATATGGATTAATGGCCTTGTCATTGAACATACTGTAACCATCACCACCAGCCCGCATAAAATCATTGCTGGCGATAGTATAAGTTGCTTCAGGGTCAAGCTTAGTATAACTGCCATCAGCGCCTAGTACTTCTACGCTGACGATCCGCATACCAACATCTTGGCTGCCGTCCCAGCTAAAGCGAATGCCTGATACTTGCGGGAAGCGACCTGCTCCAGCTTCAACCTGCGAGACACCATTTTCCAGTGCCGCAATCACATCCGCACCGGTCAATTCAAAGGTAGCAACCACATTACCGAAGGGCAGCACGGTTAGTATGTCCCCTTCCGTTACCTTTAGGGATTCAGGCAGTGTCAGATCAGCCGGAACATCCGCGCCTACTGGCACATTCGAACGAATGCCACCACCATTAGTAATGGCGATTTGCGCCTTCGAATAGGCACGCATCGCATCGGTAATCAAGTTGCCCAGATTACATTCTTCAGCACGGCAAATCTTGCGATCGCCTACCAAGAATACACTTGTTTCGCCAATTTCCTGCTTGGTGAGTTCTGAAATAGGCACGCGCAGTTCTTCAACAATTTTCAGCATATCAGCATCCGGTGCAATGTAACGAGAAAGCAAAATGGTGTCGCCGCTGGCACTGGTGACTACACCATCTGCGTTCCACGCCACATTTAGCCGTCCCATATACTTCAGGCTGCTTCCAGCCTGCACAATATAAACATTGTTGCCATCTTTGTCCTTAACCGTCACCGGATAAGTACCTTCCGCACCAACTGCCGTGTTGCTGAGAAGTGTATGGCTGTGACCACCCACGATAACATCTACACCGCTCACTTCGGCTGCCAGCGACTCATCTACTAACAAACCAATGTGCGTCAGCAAAATAATTTTGTTAATTCCTTGACCCGTCAAGTCATCCACAATCGGCTGGACTATTCCAGCCAGATCAGCGCTGAATTTCACATCTGGCCCCGGTGACGAGAGAATCGCAGTATCAGGCGGTGTGAGACCGATAACGCCGATCTTTTGTCCCGCTACTTCTAAAATGGTATAAGGCTTAATGAGTTCTTTCAGGTTGTCGCCAAAAGTAACATCTGAGGTGATAATCGGGAAGTCAAGCGCATCCGCAAACTTCACCAATGTGTCGTCGCCATCATCAAATTCGTGGTTTCCCACTGTCATAACATCATATTTCATGGCGTTCATAATGCGCGAAGCTTCCTCGCCGCGCCACTGTTGATGAAATAGTGTTCCCGTAAAGCGATCACCACCATCTAGTAGAATCGAATTGCCACCTTCGGCACGAATCTGGTTAATTACGGTCATCTGGCGCGCCGCGCCACCGTCAGCGGTCGTATCTTGGCCTCCATCATATGGCCCATAAGCCCCATGCACATCATTGGTGTGCATAATAGTAAGGCTTAGTCCCTCGCCCTGCGCGAAAACCACTGAACTAAATACTGTCGCGGTTATTAATAGCACCAACACGAAACTGAATTTACGTAGCATCCTATCCTCCATATAAGCAATTAGACGGATAAACAATGACGTTTTTGTGTTTAGAAACGCCCCATCTGGATTTAAGAAGAGATTAAGAGATCGAGCAGATTATGTAAACTATACAACCGCACTCATTCGCCCACAAACACAGAACGTTGGATTAAACCGGAGGCCACGGGTAATTCGGGCCACCCGGCCCCGGCTGGGGAAATTTGCGTGTCTTTAGGAGGCTCTGGATACGATGTTGAAAAGCGTGAATTTCTCGTTCAGTAACCAACTGGCTTAATGCCTGCCGGTAGCTGCCCTTCTGGTTATCCACATCTTCGCACAGATGCTCGATATCCGTCAGCACCGAGTCCTCAATTGTCTCTCCAGCAAAGTCCCAAACGACCGTTCGTAACTTCGGGCTGCTATTGAACGTGATACCGTGGTCAATTCCCCACACATGCCCTTCACCATCGACTAAACAATGACCGCCTTTACGGTCGGCATTATTGACAAGGATATCAAACGCGCATATCCGTCTCATCTGCGGAATTTTGTCTTCATCAAATTCAAAATAATTGAGTTCAGGGTCATGTTCGACGAAAAATTGCACCGAACCTATTCCGTGTGGCCCTTGCCGCAGGACGGTTGGTGGAACGATCTGCCAGCCTAGTGCTTCTGATGTTAAGAAGGATGCCATTTCACGATTACACAACATGCCATCCGGAAAATCCCACAGCGGACGTTCGCCCTTTTGCGGTTTATAAACCGCAAGAACACTCAGGTCATCGTGCATTATGGAGAGGAGAAAGGTGTAATTGGAACTCCATCGCATCATGCCATGTTCTGCTTCAACCACACCCTTCTGCAAGACTTCCAGCACTTGTTGGCTGGTCAATCCTTGAGACCCCGAGTCATTTGTATTTGTGTCCATACTCTATGACCAGTAATAGACTAACCGACCATTTTGTTTGGGATCAGCGCGACCGGAATTAACGACTTCCAACGCTTGTTCACAAAGGAGTGCCATTTGGTCACGCTTGCACCACAATTTCACCACACCCGGTTCGATTTCGCTCAATTCGTCCACCTCGGTGGTTGAAACCAGTTCTTGAGCAACCAACACGACCAGATCATGATCTTCATCATAGCCCAAACCCATTTGCGCCACTCTGAACACAGGCTCAATCGGTTCGCGCAAATCCATATCCACCCCACTCAAATTAATGAATTTGGGTGCATCTGCATCAGGACTACGTTTGTCGAGGTCATCCAGCATTTCGCGGATGGCCTCACTTAAGGCACGCGCCTGCTCTTTCTCAATAATGAGTGAAACAAGCTGTCGTCCCTGTCCGCTTTGTAAATGGAAAATCCGCTGACCCCTCGGCCCGATTGTGCCAATGGTGATAAAGTCTACCGGATTAAGTTCGATTTCTTTACCTGGCATATCCTATCTTTCGCTGATAATTCATGTGGGTGCTTAAGCCGTTTTCTCAGCCAGTTTCGCTTGTCTGCGCTCGTGCTCCATTTGCAGAACATGAGCCATATCATTCATCGTGCCGACATACGGACGACCAAATCCAAGGGATAACATACTAATTGAGGCCGGTGTAATCACAATCCGTTGAAATTCATCCAGATGCATACCCAAGTAATGCGCCAACACCATTTTGATGATGTCGGCATGGGTGACGACTGCTACGGTTTCGCGCGGATGCTCTGCTACTAATGCCTCGACTGCATTGACGGCGCGTGTTTGAACACCTCGCATGGTTTCACCGTTCGGGAATTCCGCCCGCGATGGATACTGCTGCACCACCTGCCACATCTTACGCCCGGTCAACTTGCTAATTTCCATGCCTTCCCAATCCCCGTAACGCACCTCGCCAAGTTCAGTGGTTTGTTGGAGAACGAGATTAGGATGATGTTGCCGAATCGCCTCTGCTGTTTCCATAGTACGCTCCAGAGGGCTAGCGTATAAATGGTCAATTGGGGTTTCAGCCAATCGTTTACCAAGTGCAGCCGCTTGACCCTGACCTTCTTCGTTCAAGTGAACGCCCGGAGTCCAACCAGCCAACTTGCCAGTCTTCACAAAGTCATTTACAGCGTGTCGAATCAACAGGATTTGTGTCATGCAACTTCTTTAGTTTGTTGAGTATGCTTATAGGCGATAATAGCATACTTAAATTCAAATTCACACTCTCTTTTAGCGTAGGTTAATCATCGTGGGCGCAGCGCCCAGATAGTTCCACCACCCACGCTGATATAAATCCAGCCCTCGCGACTCGTTGTAACATCATACGGGTGATGCTGCCAGAAACCACTCGCCTGATAATGTATCTTTTGGAGAGTAATAGCCGTCCACTTTTCACTGCTCCCCGGCACTTCAGGCAAGATGATATGCGGTTCCAGCGGATTTCCAGCCGCATCAAATCCAATTGTCACCAATGTATATCCATTCAAATATGAGTCACCGTCTGTCCCACCCATTGTGACCAAAAAATGGTCTTTCAGATGCGGGAAAGCGTCACCTGAATAGGCCGCAATCCCCAATGGATTGCTATGCGTCATGAAAGTTAAAGCGGGCGGCGTGGCACTCTTACAATCAACACCTTCACCACTTATATCCGGCTGGTTATCCTTACCGATGCAGTACGGCCAGCCAAAATTCGCACCCGACACAACACGGTTAAGCTCATCGTAACTGGTATCAAGACTGAGGCCAGATCGGGCGCTATCAACCGTCCACAAATCACCATTCTGAAACGCCAAATCATTCGGCTGTCGCAAACCGGTTGCCACAACCTGTTGATCACTACCGTCTAGTGCAAAACTTAAGATCGCTCCGCGATTTGCAACGGTCTGTATGCACATATCGCACATAGCACCAACCCCAACATATACCCGTTCGTCCGCTCCTATGGTTATGCCACCTGTCCAGAAACCGCCTCCGCTGGGAAGGTCATCTACCAGTGTAATTAACTCGTTATCCACCCATTTGTAGATATGCGAACCACCAGAAATGTAAAGCGCTTCTTCGTAATAAGCCAAACCATTCGGCAGCGTTAAACCCTCAATCACAATACGGGCTTTGTCAGGCAGACCATCGGCATCCGTATCATCTAGTGCCAACACTTCACCAAATAATGGTCGCGTGGCATACAGAACGCCATCTGGCGCAGTCGCTAATGCCGTAAATCCAAGTTCCCCACCGCTCTCATCATGGATGACCAATTCAGCACAATAGTATTCAGCATTCACCCACGGCGGATCAATGAAGTGCGGGCGCTTATCACATGCGGGCAGAGGCGATTGTGCCTGCGCCTGTTGATGAATGCCTAATAGCATTGCCAGCACGAAGATAAATGAGTGTTGCCAGAACGATTTCATACTTGCTGCATTTCAAATACTGTTGAGCCGATAATGAATATTAGCTGAAAAAGTTGGTGAATAAACCTGCGTCTTCGGTACGATTTCCATCATTCTATGATTTTTCAGATGAGAGGGGGCAGTCATTTTAAGATTCATACACTATAATATTCCCATATTTTGTCTATGTTAGGGTTGAAGGATGAAACTTGGACTCATCGCGGATATTCATGGAGACTATGCCGCACTCCGAACCGCTTTAGATCGGCTTGATAATTTTCATCATGTGGATGAAATCCTTTGCGCTGGTGATCTGGTAGGTCGTGGTCCCGAACAAGAAAAGGTAGTTGAACTCATTCGGCAACGGAACATTCAAACCGTTAAAGGCAATCACGACGAATGGGCATATGGATTCGACACACCAAACGCCAACTTTCTTGAAGATTTACCGATCAACTGGCAAAAGCGGTACGATGGTTACAGTGTATTCATGTGTCATGGTAAACCCGGTAATAACATCTGGGGTTTGTACCGCGACCATGTTTCAAATACGCTGTTAAACATGATGCTCGAATCGCTGGATGCCGATGTCTTGATTGTAGGACATACCCATGTCCCTATGTATATCAAAGTGGCAAACGGTTGTGTCATCAATCCCGGTTCACTGTATACCTTTCACAGTACGCGTGTCACTTCGCATACCTATGGCGTGTTATCATTACCAGATATGCAATTTGAATTATTTGATCTGATGGCTGACCCCATCAAACCGGTGCTGCCATGACCACTCCAACTGAAGTTCCAAAAGAGCATTACACCCGCGAATATTTCCAGAAGTGGAATTATGCGGATCGCGGGTTAGGTAAGTACAGCATGTATTGGTTTGCTCGCCGTTACTACGCGGCGCTAGTGAAGCGTTACGCGCCGCCTGCCCAAGCCGGACAACCAGCACGCAAACTCCTCGAAATGGGATGTGGATTGGGGCATTTGTTGGGTTTGTTACAGGACGATTTTCACTGCGTCGGCATTGATCTAATCGACTACAGCATCGAGCAAACACTTTTGAATGCCCCTAAAGCCGAGGCCTTTCAAATGAGTGCCGATGATTTGAGCGCCTTCGAAAGCAGCAGCTTTAGCGCAGTCGTAGCCTTGCATCTGGTGGAACATCTTCCTAATCCTGAACATACTATTCGGCAGGTCAACCGCATTCTGAAACCGGGCGGATTGTGGTTGTTCGCCACGCCCCATCCCGATTATAGTATGCGCCGCTTCAAAGATCGTGATAACGATGCCATAGGCAAAGACAAAACCCACATCAACGTCCATCCGCCGGAACAGTGGCGTGCGTGGTGTGAGCAAAACGGTTTCCAGATGGTCAAGCACTTTGGGGACGGTTTATGGGATGTCCCCTACTTACCATTGATCCCCAAAGTCGTTCAATTTGGTATGTTTGGCTTGCCAGCTCTGGCACAGGTTGTCGCCCGCACCACATGGACACCGCTCTCAATGGGTGTCAATCAAATTGGTATTGCCCGCAAACTGTAAGCCCCTCTGAATCGATTTTGACCAGCTAAACAGGCTGGTTTTTTGCTTTTAGTAAGATTTTGTTACAATCCACAACAACACTGTTATTTATATGTAGAGTATTGATTCAATGGAGCTTAAACTATCCCCTGAAACGATAGGTGATTGGTTACGTTACATCAAGAATAGTGACAAACCCTTCAATTGGCTCATCCCCTACGAAGCAAACTTGTTGTCGCTGCTTCAGACAGGTCTGAATCGAGAAAGAGACTTCCGTAAATCGTACGACTTATTGACCATCGTGTTTCCTTATTTTGCGCTTAACCTGTCTCATAGTGAGCAATGGTCACCACTCCTCGCAGATGCCCTGCTCATGGCGCAGGATATTCAAAATAATGAGTTTCAGGTCAAGGTATTTAGGTGGATGGGCGAATCGTACCTAAAAATCGGGCAGCATCAATCTGCGCGCAGCGCCTTTTCAACTGCCCTCGAACGTGCCGAAACCGGTCAAATTGATGACATGAAAGTTGCCGTTTTCACTGGCCTATTCAAGTTACAGTGGTTTGATCTGAGGCAAAATGTATCCCAAATGCTGGTTGAACAGGCGTTGGCAACGGCTCGCTGTGTCGAAGATTTAAAGCTGCGCGCCGACTTATACGAAGCACTCGCTTTTGCTTATGGTCGAATGCGTGAAACTAAAGTTGCACTGGGTTATGGTCAAACAGCATTGGTGTATTGGCAGTCACTCAACGATTCTTCAGGTTTGGGGCGTGCCGCTTATACCCTTGCGGCAGTTTACACCCAGATAACACAAATCACTGAAGATAAACGATTTCTCAAATATGCCATTCAGTATCTTGAAATGGCACATGACGCGCTTTCGCAAACCAATGATGTTTGGCAGTACCCACTGCTGGCATACGAACGCGCCGTCATTTATTACCAGCTTGAGGAATACGAAACTGCCGCCAGCTGGTTTCAACAATCCCTTCAAGAGGCCGACCGAATCAACGCCCCTCATTATGTAGTAATAGCCCATCATGGCTTGGGATTAGCTCAAGCCAAATTATCGCAGTTCAATTCCGCGCGTCATTATTTGCTGAAAGCATTGGAAAGCTGGATCACGCTAAAAAATAATTATGAGCAAGCCAGTGTTCTGGTAGGGTTGGCGGATCTTGAGCTTTGCGCGGGAAATAGAACCGAGTCAACTGCTTATATTCATGATGGATTGATCATTACCGACCAGATTGAAGATAACGAGATGCAGCAATTTTTGCGTGATCAATTTCAGGACTTGCTGGAGAAATGACTGGTATAAGAGAAATCAGCTTGTCGAATCAGAGCACAAACCGATTTCTCTTATCCGTTCCCGCACGACTAACCCGGCGGTGGTGGCATGGGTGGATAGGGTCCCGGTTCCATCATGGGATTGCTCTCCTGTAAATACACTGAACGATGCATACAGGTTTGCATATCCACCTGCCCTGAGTCCCGCCTCAGCGGACTCTAAACGGACAGAAAGCGGACAACTTTTCTTCACAGCATAAATTTAGGCATCAATAGTACGTCCGTTGGTTTTGAGGGCAGCAAGCGGTGGTTAAGCGACTTGGAAAGAAGCCCGTTTCAACCTATAGTTAATCCCAAGACAGACATACAATTATTACAGGCAGGCAAAGTCGTGTTACGTACTGGATTGACGGGTAGAATGTTACGGATCGTGTTGTTTATTCTGTTATGCGTGTCGGTCACAATATTTCCGGCATCCATGCAGGAAGTTGCGCCCGACTATTCTATTCAACTCATCCAGAACAGCTTTACTGAAGATAACAGCCAAACCATAGTCAAATTTGATGTACTGAACTCCGGTGGTGATGCCGATAAAACAGCCATCGCAACGCTGAACCTCATTTCGACTGGCGAAGAAATAGCAACTGCCACTATTCCTGCTCTCGTGTCGAATGGTCGCTACACAGTTGTAATGCAGTTTTCCAACAGCCGTTTTGGCCCCAACAGCGTAGAATCATTTCGGGCTACCGTTGGTGTGGGTGATGGCGCAGATGCCATAGAAATAGCTGGCAGCGCCTCGGCTCAGGATAATTTTGCTCGTATTCTGATTACCTTCCCCGCGAATCTGCCGCAACCGGAAACCACACCCGCTGCCGAAGTGACTATTGAAACCCCCTCGCAGGAGAATCCTGATAATTTGAACCCGCTCGATCAATTCTTGACGGGTCTGAACCTCAATATAGATCCCGACAAACCCGAACAAGCCGCACTGGTAATCGGCTTAGCAATAGCGCTTGTGATCTTGTTGGTAATAATGTTCGTCATTGTTCGGCTGATTTTTTCGCGCAAGCCTGATTTTGGAGGGTGGCAGCCGTCATATGCCAATCTACCTATGGCTGATCCCAACAGTCTGCCGGGTCGTCATCAACAATGGCAGCAGGTCGCACAAAACAGTCTCTTGCCTGCTGAGAGCGCTGAAGGCAGTGTGTTTGTGCGCAAATTACCGACCGGCGTGAACGAGCAGTATTTATCCGGCTGGCATATCGTAGCGTTCCAGTTGAGCCAATATGATCGCTATGGTCGTGTGAGTCGTAGTCAAATTACCTCGACACCACGGCTAGTCAACCGTCTTGAATGGGTTTCTCGTCGGCACGAAAAATTGACCTCCGATCAACAAGCACGCCAACTGCGACCCATTGCCCGGACGTTAAGCCGCCAGATACGCAAAAAGGTCAATGAACGAACGGCTGTACTCCCGCTGTTGATGGATATTCGCTTACGAGCACGGCACGGTGAGGTACATATCTGGTTTGAACTGTATCGTCGCCAAGCTGCACAGTGGCTGCGGATTGATCGCTGGGAACCGGACATGATGGTTACTGGAAAAATGATATATGAAAACTTCACCTATACGCTCTTTGGTCAAAAGCCCGGTGAAAGCCTGAAGCAGTTTCAAAAACGCTTAGAGGAAGATTTGATACTCGTATTAGGCGATTTCTTCAATCCGACATCGGTGGTTGCCATTCGCCGTCCCGATGCCCCCACTGATCCGCATATGTTGCCCGTTACTGTACCGACCGAAGAGTGAGCTTGTCCATTTACGACGGTTAAAGAATAGCTCGAGATGCTAGCTATTCATCATCCGCATCCATATTGCCGCTAACCGCATAAATCAGCACGCCCAGCGCCGCGACGATAAAACTGCCGATGATACCGACCGCCTGCAAAACACCAAACAGCGGTTCAACATTTGCACTACTGACGTGCGAACCAAACCCAACCACATCAGCGGTTCCCGACATTGCCGCAAACAAAAGTCCAGTTAGCGATAGTCGTATTCCGATTTGTTGTGCAAGGTTCGCTGGTCGCCCCACATAAAATGTAAACTTGACGTAAATCAAAGCACCACCAATCAGCAGAACAAACCCTGCTAGCACAGTAAATATTTGTACAATGCCGATACCTTTTGCAGGATTTAGTCCTGTAACGCCGGGAAACAATCCCATAAAAGTTAAGACTGTTCCCAGTGCGCCGAGTGCAATACCAAATTGGGCAATACGT
The DNA here is from genome assembly GCA_038251045.1 of Aggregatilineales bacterium. Classification (GTDB taxonomy): domain Bacteria; phylum Chloroflexota; class Anaerolineae; order Aggregatilineales; family Phototrophicaceae; genus CFX2. Next base: position 19,272 of record JBBSBS010000036.1, read on the forward strand.
GGCATAGTGTGACCTAACCGGCAGGTAATGCTTGCCGTATTTTGCGGATCATATTGCCGCTCATCACAGCATCCACATCATCCGGAGCATAACCTCGTGCTGCCAGCGCTTCCCCAATCTTCATTAAATCAGTCACTGTATCTAAATCCTCAGGGATACTTTCCTGCCCAAATCCCCCATCGAAGTCACTGCCGATACCCACGTGGGCAGCACTCCCCGTCATCTGACAAACATAATCAATCGCGTCAATGACTCGTGACAGTGGTATTTTTGATTTTGGATCACCACCGACCCAATCATCATCAAGAAATCGATTGAACAATACAATACCCATTACCCCATCATGTTCGGCCAGTTGGCGGATCATACTATCCGTCAAGTGGCGATCTGTATTTCGGAAACTACGCGGATTGCTGTGGCTGGCAATAATTGGGCCATCATAATGGTCAAGAGCTTGTAAACAGGCTTCTTCCGCCAGATGCGAAAGGTCAAGCAGCGCATTGAAATCCGCCATAACATTCAGCAGTTCGTAACCCAGCTTGGTGAGTGGGCCGGGGTTTCCCGTACCACCTGCATAACGACTTCCTGCCCACGCGGGGCCGACAATCCGTAGACCCCGTTCATACCATTCTTCAAATTGTTTCGGTTCGCGAATCGGGTCGGCATTTTCCATAAGCAGCACCAATCCTTGTTGATGGTCCGCAATGGTTTTGTCATCCCCCCATGTTTGCAGCACAGCGTCTAAATCGCTGATCGTTTTCACCAAACGCACTTTTTCGCTTTCGTCGGTGATGCGCATGTAATAATCAAGTTGGTCGATCCCAAGCTTATAAGCTTGTTCCGGGGTCTTGTAGGTGAAATTCGACCACGCTTGATTTTCCTTGCCATCATCCGGCGCAACGAATATCGTCGAGAATACCAATGCCACCCGCCCCAATAACGCATCCGGTAAACCGATCGTCGCAGTTCCACGGCGGGCAGTCGCCACAGGGTCGGTTTCCATACGACGTGTCTCAAGCGCGCTTCGGCGGTAATCACGCCCGTAACACAGAGCGTTATAGGCAATATCCTCATGGGCATCAACGATAATCATAATGCTTGTCCTGATCGGAATTACAATGAATAAAGTGTTACTACCGCTTTATTGTATGCAATCATGGTAGAAAAATCCAAAAAAGCCAATTTGTCGTAATGGATTGGTAATGATGTCAGACTAAAGTGTAGGCAGGTTATTTTCGAGTGGGGATACTATGACAAGAATGCGTAAACCAACTATTTTGATAGGCGCTCTGGTCGGGGCTTTTTTGACAGCCGCGCTCATCGCCATTTTTTATTTCGTGCAGCAGCTTGCAGGTACGGTTTTTGTGCCTTTTGATGTTTTTGATTGGGTAGGACGTGTCGCACCCGGCGGCCTGATTACCTTTGGCATTGATCAAATTGTGGGCGTGATTACTTTACTGAAGCTTGGTGAACTATCCACGGCTGCCAAGACGGCTGAACTCACATTAGCCATCTTGGGTATGTTTGCCACCGGCATAGTCGCTGGCGCAGTCCTCTACGCCGTTATGCCACGCCTGAAGCCAAGTCAATACAACTATGCCGGTCTAATTACCGGTTTGGTCATTGGCCTGCCGGTGATGTTGATTAGTGCATCGGTGGATATTAATTCTACGCAACCGCAGTTTGTGAATGCCGTGTGGATTATATTGGCATTTCTGGCATGGGGGTACTTACTGAGTTGGGTTTATACCCGTCTTACCGCTGCGACAGCTACAACGACCGAACAAACGGCTTCAGCCGAAGCCATTGACCGCCGTCAGTTCCTTGTACGGCTGGGTGGTGCGACAGCGGCTATTACGGTTGTCGGTGCAGGATTGGGTGCAATGTTACGACGTACAACACCAACCACCACGACCATAGCCAGCAATGCCGTTGCTTCTAACCCTTCTCAACCGTGGTCGGCATCCAACAAACTGCCCAATGAGGGTGATCCGGTCATACCTGCCCCCGGAACACGTCCTGAACTAACACCTGTTACCGAGCATTACCGCATTGATATTAATACCATTCCCCCTCGCATCTCTGAAGATGAATGGAAGCTTTCCATTGGTGGGCTGGTTGAAGCACCGATTGAGATGACTCTTTCTGAACTCAAAACCAAATATCAACCTGTTGATGAATTCGTGACCCTCGCTTGTATCTCTAATCCACTCGCTGGCGATTTGACCGGTACAACCCGTTGGACAGGATTGCGTTTGAAAGACCTCGTGGCTGACATGAAGCTAAAGCCAAATGCCACGCACTTGAAAATCACCTCTGCCGATAACTTCGACGAATTCGTTGACCTCGCGACAGTCCTCAGTGACGAACGAGTCATATTGTCTTATGCTTGGGATGGGCTGCCACTGGCAGTTGAGCATGGCTTCCCGCTGCGAGTCTATATTCCCGATCATTACGGTATGAAACAACCCAAGTGGATTACGACGATTGAAGCAGTTGACGGTTGGCAAGAAGGCTGGTGGGTGCGTCGTGGCTGGGATAAAGATGCCATCATGCGTGCTACAACAGTCATCGATACAGTAGCAGTCGATCAAGTCATTACAGGGGCAGATGATGCCAAGTTAATACCAGTCGGTGGTATTGCCCATGCCGGTAGTCGCGGCATTTCAAAGGTTGAAGTACAAGTTGATGACGGCGAGTGGGTGGAAGCACAACTCCGCAAGCCACTGTCCGAAGTCACGTGGGTTATCTGGCGCTACGACTGGCCTTTTACCGCGGGCACTCATACATTCACCGTCCGCTGTCTAGAAGGCGACGGTACACCGCAAATTGAAGCTCGAGCCGGATCACGCCCCAGTGGAGCAACTGGTTATCATCAGGTCAGGGAATCAGTATAGGTCACTACCTAAAGCCCACTATTTACCTTAATAAACGCCTGACATTTCTGTCAGGTGTTTTCGTTTTTGACCGGGTATTGAGGCAGCATGAGGATTGAATAGTTAAGGATTTGTAAATTAATTATGGATGTATTGACTTGAAATCAATTCATCTGTATGATGATGGAAGTGGTTATTATCCACAAATTATCAAGTCAGTATCATTCAATTCAGGAGTTCTTATAATGTTGTACATGCCCCGTGAAGAAGGCCAAGGCCTCGTAGAATACGCTCTGATTTTGGTTCTGGTCGCCGTCGTCGTCATCGTCATTCTGGCGCTGCTTGGCCCGGCCATCGGTAACATTTTCTCGAATCTGGTCAAGAATCTGTAATTCTCAACATTTCAACGATGAAAGAGACGGGCCAAGCCCGTCTTTTTTATTTCCAGTTTCTGAGTGCCTATTAGCCCTCAATACCCCCGCAACACATTACAACTAATAATCGCCACCGTATGAGAACGGCTGCTTGGTAGGTCTGGGGGCCACCAATGCCGTTGCGGTTTCCATTAGAATCGGCCGTTGGGCGGTCGGGACAGCCTGAACTGTAGCAGGAAAATTGAGCGCTTCGTCGGTAGAGTGCGGAAGATTCTTTTGAACAATGCTGGCAACCGTCGCCGCCACTTCCGTATCAACCGTATTATATTCTTCGACGGGTGCTTGCAAGCCAAAGAACCCGACCACCACCAACCCAACGATAAACCATGCGAGTACAATGACCGTCAACCATATACCAAAGCCTCGATTTTTCGCACGTGCTTTAGGTGTTAGCACTTTTAGCGGCAGTCCCGCCTCAGGAGAACTTAACACTTTGAGATGGTCAAGCAGCGCAGGCAGCGGATATCCGTTTGAGAAATCCAATGCTTTGAGGTGGTTAGTGAGTTTAGACACCGCTGTTGGCTGTGCATTAACCATTACCACATGCTGACCGTTATCAAATGCCTGTGTAATCGTATTTTGAATGGTCGCATCACTATTCGAGGCAGGCGATGTAATCACCACTAAAATGTTGGACTTATCAGTCGTGAGCGTGTCGGAAATGGAATATCCTTTTGCTTTAAGGTCTTGCGTCAGGCGATTCGCCAGAACCGAGTCCTGCGTATGGTAGGTAAGCGTAATCATGAGGTGATCCTTATATTATCTCTGAAGTGTACGGATAAAATTTACAATGTCCCAGCGTTGCAAATCCGTTAACGCGTTATCGCAAGCTGGAAGTCCCTGCCACCCTTGTTCGGCAGCCATAAAAAGTTGATCATCGCGTGTGCGCGGCAATCGTTCAAGAAATTGATTACGATTTGATGATTCCCAATTCGGACAAGATGATTGATATAACAATTTGCCACGTTCAAGCGAAGCCTCGTCCGGTATAACAACATTAATAACCTGTGGCGGGGGATTTAGGGTAGCCTCATATTGAGCTTCCGAATTCTGAATGATGACCACCCCAATTATCGTTAGCACAATAGTTCCCACCACAGCACCAATCGCCACGGTAACATTCGCAGGGCTGAGTTCAAGCCGCTTGTAAACCGATTGGGCGGTCGGATACAACACCCAGCTGATCGCGACCAATACAATAATCAGCGCAATGATGTGCTGAGGACGCGGTGGTTGAGACTGTTCAACGCTGGCTTCATCCGTAATCTGCCAATCAAACGTGGCGCGGTGTGTTGTGCCATCCGGCAGTGTCAGATCAAGAAGTGACCACCACTCACCGGGGCGATCAATCTCATCACCCGCACTGATGTACAATCCATTCTCCGCATTCTCGGCGGTTTCCCATTTACCACGCAGGTCACGCTGCGGGTTCACCATCTGAAAATGGACATCGAGACCATCCACAGGCAGCCCATTACGGCTCACCAATGTGTCATACGTATTTACACCCGGCCCACCGGGAGTAATGGTGACCGTAACCGAAAGATCACCTATCTCCTGCGTAGCGCTCGGCGAGGCAACCCCTTCTTGGATGAAATACGGAATCGGAACCGGGGTAGCACTCAGAAGGCCAACACTCGCCAGCACAACCAACGCCACAATTGTTTCGAGAAGTAACGTGGGAATGAATCCACTCACACGCCGTGTAAAAGCTTGCCAACGGGCGTAACGTTCTGGGCGCAGCGCCATGTGGTGGACGAGCCCCACCAATAACAAACCCGCGACCAACACCCCTTTTAGCAGCAAGGCTCCACCAAACGGCGTACTCGTCACATCGCTAGGGCTGTAAACCCACGTTGCCGCGCTGTAGATACCGGTCGCTATCACCAGAACCACACACGCAACAGCCAACCGCGAGAAACGCTTCATCACTGCTAACAAAGCTTGTCGACGCTGTTCTCCCTCATAGGGTGCAAGCGCAATCGGCATAATCAACGCCAGAGCGGCTAACCCGCCAACCCACAGACCGACACCCACCGCGTGTAACCAATCATTAAACGTCGCAACCCACGGCCAAATGATCGAGCCAGCCGCGTGACTTCCAGCACTGAGCGTCCCAATCACGAGAAGCATCGCCCAGCCATTGGCTACCCAAAATGGACGAACCGTTTCTGGCTGATCACCACGCAAGTACAAACTGCCTCCAAACAGCACACTGACCAGAACCAGCAATAACATTCGGGCAGACCACAAATCCCCAAATCGTGTGCCGACCCGCACCACCATCCATAAATTCTGTGTGATGACCCGTGTTATATCCGCATCGAAAAAGGCCATGCTCTGTTGAAGCAGCGACAGAATATTCCCAACGAATGCCACAACCAATCCCGCAAACATGACCTGACTAAGTGCTCGCATAACGCGTGCTGGGAGCAATCCGGCACGGTAAGATTGACTCCCCCACGCTGGAACGAGAATCGTACTATACAGAAGGCATACACCAAAGAGCAGCATGGTCGAACTAAGCATCAGGGTGCGCCAGATAACTTCCAACGGGTCAGCCCAATTGGCTGCGGCCTTACTGTCTACGCCCCCGACTTCCTTACCGACAAAGAACACGAGACTTTGGGCGATGACATGCCCGTCACTGGCGAAAGCCAGACGCATATCGACGATGTAAGCTCCGTTTGACAGACCACGCGGAAGACGAGCCGTTAGCAAGGTATTGTTATCCGGCGAGACATTTCCGGTAGCAACGACATCGCCCTGTTGGTCACGAACCGTCAACGTACTAAAGCGTGCTTCCAACCCTTCACTAAACCAGTATTGAAGGCGTGCTGGTGCGCGTGCTAGCACCGCGCGATCATCAGGGATGGAACGAAGCAGGTAACCGTGTGCCGCAACTGGCCTGAGGGTGATCAGAAGGGTAAAGATGAAGAGCGTGGTTAAAGCAGAAAATCGGGTGGAACGCAGACGTGTCATAGTTATTTATCGAGCGGAAAACGATCTTGCTGATTCGGGTTTGGTTCGGTGGATGAGTCGGTTGGTTCAACTAATTCTTCAGGAGTAGAAACCCGGCTGCGTACCCAACTAATGCCCATCATGATAAGGAAAATGGCGGCGATACTGAGGAATACAAGCTCATCCCACTCGCCAAGCGAACCGTGCGCTAGGACGAATACAGTATGCATAAAATGCTCCTCACATCATTTATGGTAAGCAGCTTGCTTAACCGTTGATGCGCAGCATTTTACCACAAAGGCAGGAGAATGTTCAATTTTTCACGAAGTGCTTAGGGAAACAAAAACGCGCCGCATGTGCGCGTTCGAAAAATACGCCCGGTAGGAATCGAACCTACGACCAACCGCTTAGGACGCGGAGACTCTGCCCCTGAGTTACGGGCGTATATGAGTGTGAGTATACTCGCAGTTGGTATGCCAGTCAATCTTATGACGACTTATTTATGAGGGTAAAGTTGAAGCCGCCAGTTTTTCGAGAAAGTTTTCAACAACAATGCCGGGTTCTCGGTAGCATTGGTCGGCGGGATAACGGATCACCAGCAGTCCATAATCCCCAAAGCGTGCGTCACGCCACTCGTCGGACTTTGCCGAGTGCTGATGATGCGGCCCATCAACTTCGAGGATGCCCCACTTACCATCATAGTGGACGAGGAAATCGACTTCACGGGTCTGCCGGTGACTTTCAGTTTTCAGGCGAATCTTGGGATCAGCCAGAAATAACACACCTTTGTTGTCCAATGCCTTCGCAATCTTGACTTCACTATGCGAACGGAGCGTAAGTCCATGCCAAGCAATAGAACGATATTCAGGCTGGGGATTGGGCTGCCGCTTCTTATTAGGCCTGCGCTCCGGTTGAGCCGCACTATTTGGTAAAGTAGCCGTATTGCCCCGCATCATCTGGCGCAGACGGCGCAGCTGCTGGCTGTCGTAGACCAGAAATAGGATGATGGTCGCTAACAATATGGGTGTAACTTTTGCCCCTGCCCCCGACCATATATTGACAATATCAAGCAGCGCGACGATGAAGCCAATCAGGGCAACGACCACCATCAAACGCCGAATAAGAAAACCTGATTTTAATAAGCGCAACCGCAATCCTTACTCGACATCAAAACGCGTGCCCAAAGCGGCAGGCGGATCAGAACTCAAAAAGTTACGCGTATACTTCTGAACCGGACGCGGCAGCACCCGTAATAACCGCTCAATCCCGCCACTGCTAACGAGTACCAGCGTAATAATCATCAAAATCCACGGAATGCCGTTGAGGATAACCACCGGAATATTCAAATCAGCTGAACGCTGTGCCACCGTAGCAAACGCGCGTAAGGCGGCAAATAGATATGCGCCGAGTACCACGCGGAACGGATGCCAACCGCCAAAAATAACGATTGCCAGCGCGATCCAACCATCACCTGCCATGCTCGGAGGTGTCGTCCAACC
>JBBSBS010000037.1:0-26840 GCA_038251045.1 Aggregatilineales bacterium
CATGGGGCGCAATTACATGGGATTCACGCAGTGGTGTTGCTTCGATGCACGACAGTGACTCAAGCGGTCAGCGATACCAACACCAGAGTTACAATGTCCTTGAGATGAACAAGATTCTCGACTTGCGCGGAACCAAGAACACTGATTTGCCAACGATGTACTTCTGGCACCATTACAATGTTGGTAATTCGGACTCAATTTCGGTAGAGATTGCAGTGCAAGATGAAACCGAAATGACGGCAGCTTCACCGCCTCGCAATCGCATGGGTTACGATTATCGGTATCTGTGGGGGTCGGCAACGTCGTACAGTGCTAGCAGTTCATGGCAAAGCATCTGGAGCATCGGTCAAAACAATCGAAATGATGCCTGGGTACGAGAACAGATCGACTTGCGCAATTATGTGGGCAAGAGACTGAAGGTACGCTTTGTACTCAACGCCTATGCGGACAGCAACAATTTGGGTGAAGGTTGGTGGTTGGATAATATTCAGTTTGTCTTCCGCACGGCTGAAGTTTTCACGGTGGGCTTTAACGACCCAGCCCAGAATATGCGCTACTGGATCCCTGAAGGACGATGGGGACTCGCACCTGATCAATGGCGTGGTACTGGCGGTGGGCCTGCTGAATTGGGCACCAACCCGTGGACGGTATTCTGGTTCGACTGTATCACATGGGTTAAGAACTCAACGCAACCGGGGCCAAATGCAAGTTACCTGAACGAGAGTACTTGTTCGAGCGGCAATTGGAATACATTTTTCGACAATGTGACGCGCACAGTGGCCGGCACCAATGCCTGGATTTCCGCCAGACCAAGCCTCGTGGCTGGGCAACATTACATCAAGGACTTCACTGATGTCATAAGCTACGATTTCGGCACTACTGGTCGACCAGGGACACTCTATGACACGTGGTACGATCAATATGGCGGGCGCTTCATGCGCGACATAACGGTTACTGGTGGCGAATATACTTTCATCACAACATCAGATGATGGTATACGAGTACGTGTGGAAAATTCAGATGGCAGTGTGCCGTCCGGGTTCACATCGACATTCTGGAATGTCATTAACCGCTGGAATACCCACAGTAGTACTGTTGATTATCAAGCAGTAACACTTGTACCCGGCAACTACCGCATCATAATGGAATATTTTGAAAGCACTAGTGGCGCTGTAGCTCAACTTCAGGTGGGTACGAACAAATTCTCCTTCAGTGACAGTCCGAAGGCAGGCGCAGGGAGTTCGTTCCCGGTAGTCAATTCAATACCATATAGCAGCTCATCGCTCATCATGAACGGGGTTCTAAATCTGGACAAACCATCTGGTTATACAACGGCGCAATGGAAGCCCCGGTTAGAGTTTTATACCTTGTACGATTTCCCCTCGTCCTCAACTGGCGCGGTTCAGGTCAGTACGGATGGAGGGTTTACGTGGACGCAAACGGGACTGAACGCAACTTGTCCGGCTGCTCTCAATTCCGGGCAGTGTAATCCAAACATGTCTGGAAACATCAATTACACGCCGTCAGGTGGATACGATTGGCAACTTAGATCGTATGATTTGAGCAGCTGGGTCAACCAAAACATCATTATCCGTTTCAGATTGACGACAGGCAGCGGCACCCGAGACGGCTGGTGGATTACGGATATCGTCGTCGGAAACAACGGCACGTAGCTCGTACTGAAATGGTCGTACAAAAGAGCAGGCTTCCTAAAAGGACCCTGCTCTTTTATTTTTCTAATGGACATGACCATACCTAGCATAGTATGATCTCAACAAGAACAGAGTGATAAATAATCCGGGGTGACACAGTGCCAATAATTGATGAGCAACCGCATTATTGGGGGATTCTATTTGTAATGGTAGGACCCGCAGGGGTTGGTAAAAACGCCATTATGAATGAAGTTCTAAACCAGTTGCCAGATTTACATCAAGTACCCACGGCAACTACGCGCCCGATTCGGGTAACCGAGCAACAAGGCCGAGAGCATCTATTTGTGACGAAAGCCGAATTCCAACAATTGGATTTGATCGAGTCGCAAACTGTGCATAACCATCTTTATGGAACGCCGCGCACGACCATTGAAAATGCCATGCGCGATGAGCGTGATTTGATCGCTGATATTGAAGTTCTGGGGGCGACTTTCCTGCATAACGAATATCCCGATAATACAGTGCTGGTTTTCGTGCAACCGCCATCGGTGGATGAACTTGTCCAGCGCATGTATAAGCGGGGCGAAACCCAAGCCGATATTGATCTACGCTTGCAGCGGGTCGAGATGGAAATGCAATATGCACCCCAGTGTGATTACTTGATAACCAACCACCGTGATGAATTAGAACAAGCAAGCGCTATCCTGCAAAGCATTGTTGTGGCAGAACGTAGTAAACGTTCACTGCAACAACTCCGGTTAAAAATGGCCTCGCTAAGCAATCAGGCCATGTGAGGTACCTATGAATTTACAAGATGTACAACAATTAGCAGGCGGTATCCTCGCGCCCGATGGCATTCCGCTGCATTTTGGCAACCAAAACGACGAATACTACGCGGCACTTGAAGGTGCAGTACTCATGGACAGAAGCCATGAAGGTCGGTTTGAAACGCATGGGCGTGACCGATTCGAACTTATTCAGCGTATTTCTACCAACGATCTTTTGAATATGGATGTGGGCGAAGGGCGACCCACTATCCTGACTTCGCCTACCGGACGCATTATTGATCGCTTAGTCGTGTACAACGGTGGCAAAACAGGTATTGTGACGACTGAGCCGGGGCGTGGTCAAGTTGTTCGGGAGTTTCTGCAACGGCAAATCTTCTTTAACGATGAGGTGCGTATACAGGATTTAAGCACTACCACAAAGCAATTTGTGCTTCACGGCCCGAATGCAGATGCGGTCATACGCGAATTTTCAGCCGATGCCGGGAAAAAATCATATCTGGAATTCATTGATGCAAAGATTGCAGATGCAAGTGTGATGCTTCTTAAGCGTAAGCCATTGGTTGGCACACATTGGGTCGTTATTGTCCCAAATGAACAGGCCGTTGCGGTCTGGCAGGCACTCCTCGCAGCGGGTGAACAACACGGATTGAAGTTAGCAGGTTCGCTCACTTACAATATGCTGCGGATCAAGGCGGGTCGCCCAGCAGCAGGACGTGAACTGAGCAGCGATTATATCCCGCTAGAGGCCGGATTGTGGGATGAGGTTAGCTTTAAGAAAGGCTGCTATACAGGGCAGGAAATCATCGCTCGAATGGAAAGCCGCAACCGTCTTGCGAAAACGATGGTCAAGTTGTCGCTAACGCAAATGGTCGAAGCGCCTGCAACACTGATGAGTAACGGTAAAGAGGCAGGTACATTGACCAGCAGTGTGTTAACACCTGACGGCTCGGTCATTGGGATTGGTTTTGTGAAAATCGCGTATGCAGAAATTGGACAATCGGTGGCAGCAGGCGACCAGCAAATTCCAGCTCAAATATTGGCTTTTGCCGGTGCGACATCCCCTATGTTAGAGAGCCAAACGTAACCCAAGCATTAGAATTGTGGTGGTTGGCTGTCGAAGAATAAGCCCCACCATAACTGCCAATCCGGTGGTTCCGGCGGTGTGGTTTGAACGGTTGTGATTGGCGCAGGTTCAGCTGTCGATTCGGCTGAAATTTGTGAGCCAACAGGGATCACCAAATGCTCTCCGGGAAGCAGCATTTTACCTTCATCACGTGCCCAACTTTCGACATAGGCATCACTTTGAACATAATCACGTTCGCGCATTAGGTCAGATTGATCTTTTTCGAGTTGGGCGATTTCAGCCGTGATTTGATTGTGCGTTTGTTGTAAGGGTTGACCGGCTGAAAACAGGCGTGTGAAATTCAGACCCAGAATTAAACCTATCGCGAGAATAGCGGCGAACATAATTTGCAAGCCAGAAAGCTGGCTGGTTCGTTTGCGTCCCTGTCTTTTCGGCTTCTCGGCTGTCATGGTTTCGCCTCAACCCATCAAATGCGATGACACTAAAATCATAGCTCAGGATAGGGAAATAAAAAACCCGGATTAAACCGGGTTTAGTGTGCCGAAGAAGGGAGTCGAACCCATACCCTCGTAAGAGGACTACGCCCTGAACGTAGCGCGTCTGCCAGTTCCGCCACTTCGGCAAGGAAGGATTGATATGGTAGCAGAAGTAAGTCCGCTGTCAACACCAAGTTTCTCAAGACAGGCTCAGAAAAAGGGCGGCGTAAGCATGATATAATGCCTGTCTCAGTGCAAAAAAATTGGTTGAGCAGGCGGAGTCAATGGTCATCAAGCGATATTTCTTACTCACGTTATTCACTATCGCCATATTTACGGGATTGTCATTTGCGACCACTGCCCAGTCAAATGGGCCAACGGCTGAAGCTATTGGTCAAGCAAACCTACGATCAACCACCGATGTGAATGGGTTATTGGTCGGTCAAATTACCGTCGGAACGCGCTACCCGATACTCGGACGCAACCAATTTTATCCGTGGTATCTGCTAGGCGATCCGAGCACGCAGCAGCCAATTGGTTGGGTTTATGCCGATTTAGTTACCGTCGTTGGAAGTCTGAACACGGTGCCTTTCAGCGACATCGTGGTGGATAATGCGGCAACCCTTACCCCTGCCCCTTCACTCACACCGGATATGCGTACAACTACGATTGCTGCCAGCCCCCTGCCAGCAACGACTGATACTATAGTTATCGCATCCGCGACAGCAGTTCCATTAAGCGGGGTGATCGGTACGGCGCAGGATGAAATCAATATTCGATATGGGCCGAGTGTGGATTATCCGCGTATCGGGGTTGGCGAGGCTGGTGAACAATTTGAAATTACCGGCAGACACAGCCAATTTCCGTGGATACAAATCCGTTATCCGGCAGCACCCAATGGGTTCGGCTGGGTAGCCAATGATCTGTTGCAAATTCAGGGAAGCCTCAACAGTGTGGCGCTTATTACACAAACGTCGTTTAATCTGCCGACTTTGACGGCTACCCCTTCGGTTGTTCTGGCTAGTAATCTCTTGCAAACATCTACAGTTGTCATTAGCCCTGCCTTTCAGGCGCTTGGCGATCAATTATGGGGCATGATGCTCAATGCGGGATTCGCACCAGAAACAAGTAAACTGGCAGCGCTATTTGTGATGAACTTAAAGACCAATGAAGCGCTGACATTCGGCAATGAAATCGCGTTCAGCGGTATGAGTCTGAATAAGATCGCCATTCTGACGACACTTTACAGCACGTTACAAGCCCCACCGGATGCCGATACAGCGTTGAATATTGCTTATATGATGGTATGCAGCGAGAACAGTGCATCCAACGCTTTATTGCGAAAAATTGGTGATGGAGACGAATACAAAGGGGCAGCTAAGGTAACTGAAATGCTGCAATCCCTCGGTCTGGGTAATATGTACATTATTGCGCCCTTCAAAGTGCCGAACGCCACGCCTGTTCCTGTGCGCGCGCCAACGACTCAGGCTGACCAGACGCGGGCATTACCGGATTATTCTAACCAACTTACCGTTGATAACATGGGTTGGTTACTGGCGAGTATTTATCAATGTGCTAATACGGGTGACGGGGCGCTCATCAGTAAATTACCGGGGCAATTCGACAGCCGAGAATGCCGGCAAATGCTCAGTATCATGAGCAGTAATAATCTGGGTGAGCCGCTGATGATGAGTGCAGGTGTGCCAGCCAATACCCGCGTAGCGCATAAGCATGGGTATATTGATGATACACACGGCAACGCAGGCATTGTGTTCTCGCCGGGGGGCGATTATGCGCTGGTCGTCGCCATGCATGGGCCGGTGTGGTTAGAGGCAACCGAAACATTTCCGTTGATTAGTGATTTATCACGGACGATATACAATTACATGAACCCAACCGCCCCCGACGATAGCAACCGGAGTTGGTCTATCGCCGGAGTCGATGAGTGCTTGCAACAAAGCAGCGACACCCTAAACATGCTGATGTCGAACAGTGGATGATAACAGCAGTGCTATCAGCCTTTGACAGCGCCAGAAGCTAAACCACCCACGAACTGCGTTTGAAGCAGCAAAAAGACGATTGTAATCGGAATTACACCAATCAACGCGCCCGCCGCGAACACACCCCAGCGCAGGCTGAAACCATTATCAAGAAACGTGGTTAGGCCGACGGCAAGTGTGAATGTATTGCTATCCCGCAGCAATACGCGCGGCAGCAGGAAGTCGTTAAATGTGCCGATGAAGCTTAGTATGCCTACAACTGCCAGAATCGGGCGAATGAGTGGCAAAATGATGCGATAAAAGGTAACCCATTCGCTAGCGCCATCGACTTTGGCTGACTCATCTAATTCACGCGGAATGGTATCAAAATAACCCTTCATCAAGTAAGCGTTTGCGCCGAGCGCTCCCCCACAATACACCAAAATTAGACCGCCCAATGTGTTTAGACCTAGCCACGGTATGATTTTACCAACTTGATCGAGCAACATATAAAAAGCCACCAGCGCAACTACGGTTGGAAAGACTTGAATCACCAAAGTAGCAAGCAGGGTAGTACGACGACCGTTGAAGCGAAAACGTGACAGAGAATAGGCGGCTAACGTGGTTAACGCTAAAGTGATGATCGTTGTGGTGGTTGAAACGATGATCGAATTCTTCAACCATAACAGCACCGGTGTTTGACTGCCGTCTAAAAGTTTGGCGTAGTTGGCGAGGGACGGATTGGGCGGAATGATTGACGCACCTACTAAGGAGTTTCGGGGATCGAAGGAAGCGCCGATTACAATAAAGATCGGATAGAGCGCAAAGATTGACCCAAGGATAAGGATGATCAGTTTGATGATCCTATTACGTCCTCTGTGGGCGACAACCATGCCCTGACGCTGATTTACCTTATGATGCTCCGAATGGGTTGCAGCAGACATCAGTTGACCTCCTCAAAACGACGCGTTAAGCGGAAATTGAAGTACGTAATCGGGCCGACAATCATGAATATGAAGATACCGATGGCGGCAGCAAAACCATAATTTGTACCCGACCCGCCCGAAAATGCCAGACGATAGGTGTAGGAGAGCAAAATGTCGGTGTGTCCAGCGACGGTGGCAGCACTTATGGGCGGCCCGCCCTTGTTCATGAGTTCAATAATGGTGAAGTTATTGAAGTTAAAGGAGAAACTCGCAACCAGCAAAGGAGCGAGGGCAATTAGTAACAAGGGAAAGGTAATCGCGCGAAATTGAACCCAGATGCTCGCCCCATCGATTGTGGCAGCCTCATACATATCACCCGGGATACTCTGAAGCGCCCCCAGTGTAATGAGCATCATATAGGGAAAGCCGAGATACAAATTTACGAAAAGGATGGCAACCTTTGCCAAGCCGGGATCTGAAAACCATTGTGGCGATATTCCAAAGAGGCTTTTGAGTGCGATATTAAAGGGGCCATAAACGGGATTCATTAAGCCTGCCCAAGTTGTGACGACCAACCAACCGGGGACAGCATAAGGAATAATCAATATCGACCGGAACAAAATACGAAATGGTACATCAGGCGAGTTTAGCAGCATTGCAAAGAGTAATCCTAGCGCCAGCGTCGTGACGACACTACCACCAGCAAAAGCTACAGTCCACAAGAAGACGCGCCAGAATGGATCACGGATGGTTGGATCAGTGACGACACGGGCAATATTATCCAGACCGATGAAATCCGGGAAGCCGGGCTGCAACACTTCACGAGTCTCGCCCTCGCCGGTTACGAAGTTGCCGCGTTCATTATGATAGATTTTATTGGATTGAAGGTCAGTGAGCGCGTCGGTAGCGGCATCATAGCTCCATGCCGATTGGAGCTGCTTGGCTTCCTGAGCCTCCGCGATACCAAGTTTCGTTATTTTTATGACGTTTGGCGGTGCCTCGATTGATATGCCCTGTAAGGTTTGACCAAATCTGAGTGCTCCACCGGGGGGCAACCGATCAAATCCGTCTATAGTTCTTGGGATACCTTTGTCGTCGCGCTCCCCTAGCGAAGTATCATCGGCGGCAATTTCTTTCAGACCTTCCTGCCCCGGAACATACAGGTAGGATTTGCCATCTGAATCAACTAACCAGAAGCGAAACGCATCCTGTGTATCCGAACGAAAGACGTAGACTTTGTAAGTCGGTGCGCCTTCAGGAGCAAATGTCTCGGCAAGTCGCAGGTCTATGACCTGTTGCTTGGACAAAATGTGACCATCACCATTGTTGGTAAAGGCAACGACGACGGAGTATCCGATGGGATAAATGACGAGCAAGAACATACCGGCAAGCGCAGGCACTATCCACCGCCACGGATATAAGCGTTCACTCAAAAAGACAATATTTGCTATCAGCGTAAATACAAATATGCCAATGCCTAAAAGGGGGCTGATTTGGCTGCCCAGTGCCAGCGCTAATTGTATGATGAGTACATCAACAATGCCTAGAATTATTATCTTTCCTATGAGGCCTTTAGTCGACATAAACAACCCCTAACGCAATATTTAGAACTGTCATTTTAATATCAGGTCAGTCATTAGTCCGTTTGACTCAAAAATCGTTTCATTAACATTCAAAATTAAAATCTCAATCTTCAAGCTAAGAAAAAGGCCGAGTGGCATTGTGTTCCACCCGGCCTCAAGAAGTATCTTCTTAGCAGTGTTTAGCTAGCGGTTTTAGCGATTTCAACACGGATGGCCTCTGCGGCATCTTTCAATGCTTTATCGGGATCTTCCTTCTGCTGGTAAATCAAGGTTATGGCGTTGCCCCATGCTGTCCACACCGAAGCCATTTGAGGAATGGCGGGTAGTGGATCACCATTGGCGACTGCCAAACTGAAGTTTTGCAGATCCACATCATCAATGGTAGCACCCAATGGGAGCCATGCGGGGATAAATGGAACGGCATCGTAAAGTAACTTCATGCCTTCATCTGTCGCCACATAATCGGTCAAGAATGATTGAGCTAACAATGAATTCTTGCTAAAGGCATTGATCATAAAGCCCTGAGAACCGACAAACGGACGGGCAGTTTCAACCATTTTCGGCACTGGTGCGACAGCAAACGGAACACCGCTGGCACGATTGCCATTCAATGCCCAAGGACCGGTAATCCACATGGCTAACTTGCCAGCCTGAAACTGGGACTGAGCGGCGTTGTAATCAACAGCGTCACTGAAATCGCCAGCTTTGACCAAGCGGTCGAGTTCTTCACCAGCCAGCAGAGCACCGGGGCTGTCGATACCGACATCATCCGGATTGTAGTTACCGTCGGCATCCAGACCGAAAATGTAGCCACCAAAGCCAGTCAGTAGTGCTTCGTGATGGTAGGGGTCACCCTTAGGAATAGCCAGACCTTGCTCGGCCTTGCCGTCTTTAACTAACTGCTCACCCAAGGCGATTGTGTCTGCCCATGTGTCGGGCAAAGTTGGGATCAGATCGGTGTTGTAATAAACACCTACCGCTTCGGTCAAATAGGGAAGGCCAACCAACTTGCCGTCATAGGTGAAGGCACGAATGGCTACAGGATCAAAATTGGCTAATAATTCAGGCGAGAGTTCAATTGGCGAAATCAAACCATTGCCGTACAACTGACCAATCCAGTCATGTGCGCCAACGATAAGATCAGGCCCCTGCCCGACTGGTGCGCCTAATTGAAGATTATTGCGAACGTCGCCAAAAGCCATGGTCTGGACGCGCACTTCAACGCCGAATTTATCGGTGAAATTCTTGGCGATGGCTTCAATAGCGGGACGACGATCCGCATCTGACCAAATGGTGAGCGCACCTTCGGTCGACGGTACAAAGGTTGCGGTTGGCTCCGGTACAGCGGTCGCATCCTGCGCAAAGGCCATACTCAGGCTACTAAAAGCGACCACGGCTACCAATAACAAACCCAATAATTTTCGATATTTCATATTCATCAAAGTCCTTTCATACACAATTTTAGATATGTTTAACTGATTTAAATCGTGCTAATACTTCTCACATCGATTTGACTACACTTAATATAGCTATGCCAGTAACTTTCAGCAAGGAAATGTAATTACTTTGTGCAGTTTCTCATATTGCATTGTGCACAATAAGCAATCCAATAGTATGTAACAGGCATTATGCAAAAAGCATAAACGCGATACAAATGCTCAATAAGAACTATCATCTAATGGGGAGGTGGAAGTAGAAGGCGATGTCATGAATGGGTTGGAGATGCGACAAATATCATCCAGCCGTAGAAATTTAATGTAACAAGATGTCGGGAGGCTGCGCCTGATTAAAATTCCAATACATATGTACGGTATTAATGCCAAGCGCCTCGATCCAATCAAAGATGTAATTGAGGATTTGGCGCACCAATACGATACTGCCCATGATGTGCCCCGCACCCTGAGCGGAATTATGGAGAATGTGGCATACCTTTACTAAGTCGTCATCGGTCAATTGAGGATAACGCTGGGCTACGAATGCCAGCGCCTCGTCCAATTCCAAGCGATGATACTCTTCAACCAGATCAGCGGGTGCCAAATGTATTAGATCAATTTGAAATAGATTTTTGAGGGATTGCAGCACATCGGAGCGAATATCGAATAACGCTTCTTGTAGCGCAATCATCTGCTGGTGGACTGTTTCCGCCAAGTCTTGCAAAACGTCAATCGAAGCGGGGTTCGTCAGCATCTGATCTTGAATGAATTCTTCAAAACTGGAGGTTGATCTATCCGCCAAGCATCGCTCTAGTAAATCATTTCCTTCAGAACATATAGCGTTTTTTTCCGCCAGCGCTTTCAGTTCGAATACAAGCGATTTATCCAACATTAGGTGAAACCTCCGGTGGGCATAAACGGCGCAAATATTCCCACGTATAAATGCCGGTATGATGACCATCATCCCAAGAGGGTTGTAGTGCATAGTTACCCACAAGATCGAGCGATTCAATTTTATAGGAACGTTTCGGTTTTAGAACCAGAATGTTCTCTGGCTCATATTCCTGAGTCATAAATTGATGCCCTCCCCTACATTCGACACAGGGGCAAGCTTCTCGAAGTTGGGATAATGGATACTGGCAAGTTCGGTCATCTCCCCATTGAATTTCAAGATAACCGTCAGTTTTGTTCAGAGTAACGCCTTTAGGTCGATTTTCCGTCATTTGCACTCCAGCGCGTTGTTGCAGATTCAGGCCGTTGTACATAGGCAGCGGCCTGTTCAATCCACTGATCTTTTTTGATTCGGGCAGCAGTCACACGTACACCTGAAAGTTTTTCAGCTAAAATATCGGCATCCTGTTCGGCGAGTTGGGCGAATGTGTAAATACCAATCGCATTCAAAGCGCGTTCGAAGGCCGGGCCGATACCATCCACAGCGGTAAGTGAGTCACTCACCTGTTTGGTAGGCGGAGTCGGTCGTTTGACTGGTAAAGGGGATAATTCTTCGGATGGCTGCGCTTGCTGCCGCTGCTTGTTAAGCCACCATTCGATGATGTAATAACCAATGATTAAAACAAGGATCAGTCTGAATAGGCGACGCATGTTGACCTCCACACCATCATGTAGGTTATGGAACGATACCACCTTATGTTTACTCATTCCAGTGTAACATGCCAGCCCTGTTTTTACCGTTGATATATCTCCGTTTAGCCGATGCTAGCCTTGCGGCGGTGAATGAGTCTGATACAATCCTTTGAATGCTGTCATCACCCTAGACAGTTGCGTAAGTAGAATATGGAGAATGCAGATGCGTCTACGCTTAATTTTGTTGGCGACCCTCATCACTTTATTGGCGGCCTGCCAAGGACAAACTGAAAAAGTGGTGCTGGTTGTCACGGCGACACCCATGCCGGAAGAAACGACCAGTGCTGATACGGCGACCGACACCAGTGCGCCACAGATTCCCACAGAAACAGCCACTTTGACAGCCATTCCGGCGACGGCTACTCCCAGCATTCCCCCTACGCTTGATGTACGCCCAACCGCAACTTCCGGGCAGATTCAGGTTGCCGAGGAAGTATTTGAGCACGGGCGTATGTTCTGGATACAGCCCCGCAAACAAATCTGGGTGATGTATGACAGTGGACAAGGCAGCGGCGAATGGAAAGTTTATGATGACACGTATGAAGATACAGAGGCGCAATCTGATCCGACTATCGTTGTGCCGGATGGAAAACTTCAACCGACGCGTGGTTTTGGTAAACTGTGGCGTAACAATCCAGAGATCAAGGATAAGTTGGGATTTGGTATAACGCCCGAATTCGGCTATGTTAGTAACTACGAGTATTATCCGGGGGGACAAATTGATGCACAAGGTCAATGGCAGTCCGGACCGGGATACCATATTCTGTTTAGCCTCTATAATGAAAAGTTCCAGTTCAATGAAGTTGACGGAACCTGGAAAAAACTTTAGCACTATTCGCGGTCGCCAAGGGGTCGGGACATGAAATCAATGCGACGCTGGCAGCTTGAACCAACTGACCCATACTGCTTGCATATCGCGGCTGACGCACGCCTGAGCAATACCGATTATCGAGATGACCAAATATGGGAAGTACTGCCGGGCGTGGGTGAGTCACCTGCGCTTGCGCTGCAAACCCGTTACGGCGGACGGGCGGGGTTGGTCAGCATTGTGCCGATGTGGCTGCATGATGGTCGCTCGATATACCAAGCACAGGCCTACACACGCCCTCCCCGACTTACTGGTTTTGCGCCCGGTTATTTGTGCTTTGAAGCCGCTATTACCCCTCAATTGGGATTGCAAACTGAATATTGGGCGATGGAGAGCCACGCTATTGGCATCCGCTTCACGCTGGTAAACTCAGGCGACAACCCCCTCAACATTCAATTGGATGTTATTAGCTTCGTGGGACTGAATAACAAGGAACAACGACTGATTCCCTTGTCAGCAGATCAGTTCGGCAGCGCGTTGAGTTTGGGCAACGTGGGTAATTTGCAACCAGTGATCTTGCTTGAAGGCGGACAAATCGAAAACGAAGCGCCCCGCAGTGTTAAGCTCAACCACACATTTGAGGTTGGGGGGCACAAAAAAGTTCAGGTACGTTTGATTCATGCTGGACTCGGTCATGTCCAGCAATCGTTAGCACTTGCAAAAAAATGGCTGCAAGCCGATTGGGCCGAGCAATTCACGCAGATCGATGCGGCACAGGAGGCGATACCTGCAATAGAAACAGGTGATGCCGAGCTTGATGCGACGATTGCATTTGCCTATCGCGAACTGGTGCAAAGTTTTCTCAAAGCGACTGCGAGCCTGCCCTACCCCTCATTCGTCGCCACCCGCGAACCCGGACGTGGCGCTAACACCAATGATAAAGGGTGGAATGGACAGTCTCCTACGCTGGCATATCTGACGGCGTTGGGTATCGCCAGCATAAATCCAACGCAGGCACAAGGAATCATACGCAATTTTCTGGCGGTACAGCAAAGTGATGGCTGGATTGATAGTAAGCCGGGGATGGGTGGGCAAAAGCAAGGCCATCTGTGTATGCCAGTTTTGGCGCGGTTAAGCTGGGGCATCTTCCTGTATACGGAAGACAGTCCGTTTTTGAAAGAGGTTTTTCCCGGCCTGTTGAAGTTCTTCCAACGCTGGTTGCAATCCGATATGGATAAGGACGAGGATGGGCTACCGGAATGGCAAAGTGAAACCCAAACCGGTTACGTGTTTACGCCTACATTTGCCACATGGCAAGCATGGGGAGCAGGCGCAGATATTCGCACGATTGAATCACCTGACCTGCTGGCCTATTTACTGTCTGAAGCAAAAAGCCTGAAAGAGATTGCGTTTTACCTGCGCGACACCGCCGCCGAAACACAACTTGATGGACATATCTCAAAGTTGGCAGCGGCGCTCGAAAACCTCTGGAACACAGACCTCGGTCATTATAGTTATCGGGATCGTGATACACACATTACAAGCGGACGTATTGATGTTATCCGCGATGCGCGTGGCATGGACGAGCTGCTGCCTGCCGAAAAACTAAGCCCACCGAACCGCTTGGTCGTGCGCGTTTCGGGCGGTGTCAACTTACTGCCGAAGATGACACTCAAACTGGATGGTTTTGACCCAGACGGAAAAGCAATCAGCGAAAGTGCAACCGGTGAGCAATTTATCTGGGCAGGTGGACGCGGGGTGTACACCAGCCAACAGGTTTTTGGACAAATTGATCGGGTCACTTTTGAGGGATTAAGCCGTGTCTACCACGTTGATGTACATACCGTCGATACAACACGATTGGACATCAACGGATTATTGCCTTTATGGTCAGCCAGTTTACCGCCTGAACATGCAGAAGCACTACTCGCGATATTGACCGACTCCGAGCATTTCTGGCGATCATCGGGCGTAACGATGAACTCGGCACAAGATGCAAACTTTGACCCGAAGAATGCAAATGGCAGTGGTGGCATATGGCTTTACTGGTTGACGCTTATGGGTGAGGCACTGATCGAAATGGGACGAATGTCCGACGCGACGGCGCTCATTCAACGGATTTTAAGAGTACAATCACAAGTGCTTAAGACCAATAAGCGCTTCAGCGAGTTTTACAACAGCGACCAACCGGAAGGTCTGGGTGAACCGGCAAATGTGGGAGGCATCGTCCCGCTGCACCTGTTGATGCGCATTTTTGGTGTGCGTGTAATTTCCAGCAGCAAGGTATGGGTTGGTGGTCGGTTTGAGTGGGGCAAGCCAGTCACTATCCGGCAGCACGGGGTGTTGGTTGAGCGACAGCAAACAACAACGACTGTCACATTCCCAAATGGGCAGGTAAAAACCGTCAGTGGTGATAGCTGGCAGGAAGTGATGGACACGAATGCCTGATGGTTCGATCAACGATTTCATATTCCGTACAACATCGGACGGCATTCTGCTTGCCAGTGACAATGGGACAATTGAACGGGTAAATCCAGCAGCAGCGGCAATGTTGGGAATTACTATTGAATCGGCAGTGGGTCAAAACGCCTCGACTGTTTTTCAGCAAAATGCTAATCTTCTCAATCTTTTCACCCGTAGTGGTGAGCACACGCTCAACATTCGTCTGCCCAAACGACGGTTGGCAATCGGCGTTAGCAGCACCAGCACGGATGGCGTCCGCATAATTCTTTTGCAAGATGTCACTGAAAAACAGGAGTTTGAGTCACGGCGTGAGGCATTGGTCTCGACAATGGCTCATGATCTGCGTAACCCAATTTCGGCTATAGGCGGATTCGCTGAATTGATCGAGAAGTTTGGCCCGCTCAATGAACAACAGCAAAAATTCACCATACGCATCAAACAGACGGTATCCAAACTTTATGATGTGGCGGGTTCGCTGGTTGACCTTGCGTGGATTGAAGCGGGAATGCCTCTAGGGCATAGACCGATTGACATGAAATTGCTCATTGAAAAAGTCATGTTGAATCTCTCCGATTTTGCACAAGAATATCAGGTGAGCTTCGCGACATCGGTGCAAAACCCTCTACCAACTGTGATGGGCGATCAAGCCCGATTAGAACTCACCATTCACAATTTACTGCATAATGCGATCTTGTATTCGCGGCCTGAAACACCAATCGCGATTCATGCGTGGGGTGACAGTAACGAGTTATACTTTAGTGTGGC
The DNA here is from genome assembly GCA_038251045.1 of Aggregatilineales bacterium. Taxonomy (GTDB): domain Bacteria; phylum Chloroflexota; class Anaerolineae; order Aggregatilineales; family Phototrophicaceae; genus CFX2. The sequence continues at coordinate 15,602 of JBBSBS010000037.1, forward strand.
GGATCGTGGCATTGGAATTAATGACGATGAGATTGAACTCATCTTTGACCGTTTATACCGCTCCAAAGATGAGCAAATACGCGATTTTCCGGGTGGCGGGTTGGGGCTAACTGTCGCGAAAACGATTATCAAGCGCCACGGGGGCGACATCTGGGCATCCAGTAATCTCGGCGTAGGGAGTACATTCACATTTGTGCTGCCTGTAGTCAAACAAGAACCATAACCTGATTTCAAATAGATCGTGGCCTAAAAATGTATAAAGTTAAGATTACCCTGCCCGCCACCGTCACCAATCTCGGCCCCGGACTCAACAGCCTCGGCCTAGCGATTGGCCTCTATACCACTATCGAAATAAGCCATCGTGATGATGATCAACTGATTGTCGAAACAGACGGCGAAGGCGCAGGTCGCTATGGCATGGGTCTGCGCCACCCGACTGCGCTGGCGATGATGCGCTTGTTCCAAAAGCAGGAAACAAGCATCCTAGGGTTGAACATCAAGATCAACAACACGATTCCATTAAACAGCGGACTGGGGGCAGAAGCGGCCTTCTGGATTGCGGGTGTGATCGGCGCAAATAACTTGATGGGCGGCTTATATAACCGAAAGCAAATTTTGGAAATTGCGGCATTAGTGAGTGGCTTGCCAAGTCAGGTCGTCACCAGCATTATGGGCGGCCTCACTGCCAGCTTTACCAACGGCGAACAAGTTGTGTATAGGGCGATGCCTGCATCATCTATGAACATCGTGGTTGCACTGCCGGAATTAAAGCAATATAACAGCGATCCAGCAGAGGTAAAGCCAGATCGTGTACCCTTGACTGATGCATTATTCAACCTCAGCCGAGTACCGCTTTTGGTCGAGGCGTTGCGTGTTGGCGATTTGAAGCTGATCGGTCAATTAATGGATGATCGCTTACATATTCCTTATTTGAAGACCCAAATCACAGGGTATGATCATGTAGTTGAAATGGCACGGCGAGCCGGTGCATTGGCGGTCAGCCTGAGTGGGGATGGTCCGGCACTTATTGCGTTTGCGGAAAGTAATCACAAAATGATTGCCACCACAATGACATTGGCTTTTGAGAACAGCGGCATAACAGCACGAACGTGGGTGGTACCGATAGATACACAGGGCGTGGTTATCAGTGTGGTAGGCACATAACCTCTCGTTACGCTATAAGCCCCTTAAGCTTTCTAACTCAAATCTAATTCAACGAGCGCATACTATTGTGCGTTTCCTCACAATCAAGAGAAAGAATGCGCTATGTTTGGCAGACGCGGTCGGCGCGGTGCGCCACAAGATAAGGCAGAAGTACCGGACATTCCCATGAATTGGCGACGATTGTTCAGTTATTTACGCCCATACAAGGGACGACTGGCTATCGCTATTGTGGCGCTAGTCGCCAGTGCGATACTCAGTCTGGTTTTTCCGGGTGTGATCAGCAGTGTGATTGATTCGGTATTAACCCCAAAGAATACTCAGTTGCTCGACCAGATTACGGTTGCGCTGCTCTTTGTGTTTTTTCTACGGTCACTGACATCCCTGATCGAAAACTACAACCTGAATTATATCGGTGAGCGCATTGTGGTTGATTTGCGCCTGCAAATTTATGACCATCTGCAAACTTTGTCGCTCGGTTTCTTTGCCACACGGCGAGTCGGTGAACTGGTATCGCGCTTGTCCAGCGATGTAACCGTGATGCGAACCGTGCTGACGGGTAATGTCAACGTATTGATTGAACAGACCATTATCATGATCGGCGCAATCGTGATCATGGTAGCGCTCAACCTGCGGCTGACCTTATTTATCCTCGTACTTACACCCTTTATCATCGCTTTCGGAGCGATTTTTGGTATTTTCTTACGGCGCATCAGCACGCAGATTCAGGACGAACTGGCAGGGGCAACAGTCGTCACCGAAGAAGTTTTGCAAAACATTCGCGAAGTAAAAAGCTTCGCGCGTGAACCTTATGAGATTAACCGCTATCAAATCGCAATTGGCAAAGCCTTTGCCGCTGCTATCCGCTTGTTAAGAATTCGCTCGTTATTTGGGCCATTGATTGCGTTTCTGGGGTTTGGATCGTTGGCGATGATTTTGTGGTTTGGCGGGCGCGAAGTCATTGATGGTAATTTGAGCGGCGGGCAGTTAATTGGCTTCCTGGTATATGGCATAACAGTAGCCGGTGCGCTGGGTTCATTAGTCAATCTTTACACGTCGATTCAAGAGGCGTTGGGTGCAACCAAGCGGGTATTCCAGATTTTGGACACGAAGCCGGATGTTGTGGACAGCCTTGATGCAAAAACTCTGGGGCGGGTTGAGGGACGGATTACATTTGATGATGTGAGCTTTGCCTATGACGAACGGCAGGAAGTGCTGCACCGCATCAGTCTGGACATTGCGCCGGGGGAAATACTGGCACTCGTGGGACCCAGCGGAGCGGGCAAGAGCACAATCTTCAACTTGATTCCACGTTTCTATGACCCGGCAGACGGCACCGTGCGGATTGATGGGACAGACGCTAAATCAGTAACACAAACCAGCTTGCGCCAGCAAATCGGAATTGTGCCACAGGAAACGCTGTTGTTTGGCGGAACCATCCGCGAAAACATTCGGTACGGCAGGTTGGATGCAACCGCCGCTGAAATTGAGGCCGCTGCTAGCGCGGCTAACGCCCATGACTTTATCATGGAGTTACCGGATAAATACGAGACTATTGTTGGCGAGCGTGGCATACGGCTGAGTGGTGGTCAACGCCAACGCGTCGCCATTGCCCGTGCCATCCTCAAAGACCCACGTATCTTGCTGTTGGATGAAGCCACATCAAGCCTCGATAATGAAAGCGAACATCTGGTACAGGATGCGTTGGCAAAGCTGATGCAAAACCGCACCACTGTTATCATTGCTCACCGTTTGAGTACGATCAAAGTAGCGCACCGAATTGCTGTTTTGGACAAAGGCGCGATTCTGGAACTCGGCACACATGATGCGTTAATGGCGCTAAATGGCCTGTATGCCAAGCTGTATAGTATGCAATTCCGCGATGACTTGACACTGGTTGGTGAAAACCCACCTCATCAATAGTCGCACCGTTAAATTTGCAGGACATACATGGAACCAACTACTGATACCGATATAAAGAAGCCGATTCAGTCGCATGATCCGTGGGAAGCCCTTCGCTACCGCGATTTTCAACTGGTCGTTCTGAGTCGATTTACTGCCTCGCTGGGTGAACGCATGGTCAGCGTGGCATTAGGATGGGAAATATACGAACGAACAAACGACCCATTTTTTCTGGGACTGGTGGGGTTGGTACAAATCCTACCCGTAATCTTGCTATCGCTATTCGCTGGGCATGTTGCGGATCGTTACAACCGGAAACGCATCGTCATATTTACGCAGGCGGGATTGGGCGTTTTCTCTTTAGGGTTGGCGCTATTATCATTCACACATGGCAGCCTAGTACTGATTTATGCTTGCCTATTTATGTTTGGTGTTATGCGGGCTTTCAACGATCCCGCCAATTCGACTTTATTGGCACAAAGCGTACCACCCGAAGCATTTGGTAATGCGGCAACAGTAGGCAGCAGCGCATGGCAGATTGCATCGGTTGTAGGGCCAGCGCTTGGTGGTGTGTTAATCGCCTATTTCAAGAGCGGCGCCGAGATTTTCCTGATCAATGCCATAACCTGTACGATTTTTGCGATAGCTGTATCATTCATGCGGTTACGCCCAATTGCGCAATCAACTGAGTCTATCAGTTGGTCATCGGTACTGGCGGGTTTCCGTTTTCTTAGTGCGTCAAAGATCTTGATGGCGGCGATTACGCTTGATCTGTTTGCCGTGTTATTTGGCGGGGCCGTGGCGCTGTTGCCAGTCTATGCTAAAGACATCCTCAATGTCGGGCCGGAAGGACTCGGTTGGTTGCAGTCGGCGCAATCGGTTGGCGCAATTTTGATGGCAATCATCATGATCTATTTACCACCCCTGCAACGCGCCGGTAAAACACTGCTGTTCGCTGTGGCAGGATTTGGCATCGCGACGATTATTTTCGGCATATCAAGTAATTTCTTTCTGTCGATGCTGATGCTGGCCTGTTTAGGAGCATTAGATCATGTTAGTGTGGTCATACGCAGTACATTGATGCTCACCCGTGTACCGGATGAAATGCGTGGACGTGTTGGAGCTGTCAACACCGTTTTCATCGGTGCATCAAACGAGCTGGGCGGGTTTGAATCCGGTTTGGTGACTCGACTGGGACAAGGGGTGTTCGGGTCCATTGGCGGGCCCATTTTCGCGGTGGTCAGCGGAGGGGTGGCAACGATACTCGTCGTGATCGCAGTCACCCGTAAATGGCCACAGATGGTACAGTTAGGGAAACTAACTGAATAGAATCCTAATCGGAGCAACTAATCACCCTGATGACCGAACAAACCATTATATATGTCGCAATTGCGGCAGCCTTTATGGTCGGATGTGCGGCCTTATTTTGGGGATGGCGACTTGGACGGCGCAAATTAACTGCAATTCCTATCGCAGTAACCATGTTTGTAGTTGTGATCGGTGGGGTTCTATTCTGGTATACCCATAGACCCGTGCCTACCGACTTGAGCAAACCCCTTTTTTCGGGCATCACTTACCAACGTGAGGTGCTGGCGGGTTCGATTATTGTATATAGTGTTAGGGTGGATTTGGACACACCGGGCATCCGGTTCATGGTAACACCCGTCGATCAAACAGGTAGTTCTGCACTTACTGCTAGGACGACATCCCAATTCTTAGGTGAATATGGTCCGCAACTGGCGATCAATGGTGACTTTTTTGACCCGTGGCGAGACTATGGGGTTTGGGATTATTACCCGCATGTGGGCGACGGGGTTAACGTGCGGGGATTAACGGTGTCGGAGGGTGACCGCTATACTGAAGGCTATGCCCGACCTGAACATTATAAAACGCTGTACATTACTGAAAACAACAATGCGTCATTTACACCTCCCGAAGCGCCAATTTACAACGCCATTTCGGTTAATCTGATGTTAGTGTTAAGTGGCGAAGCTCTACCTATCCAATCCGACAATGATTATCTAACAGGCAAACACCCGCGAACAGCCGTTGCATTAGATGAGACAGGCAGCACTTTGATTATCATTGTGGTGGATGGCAGGCAACCAAATTACAGTGAGGGCGTTACAATACCTGAACTTGATGCTATCGTGCTTGAACACGGTGGTTACGATGCACTGAATTTGGATGGCGGCGGGTCGGTAACGCTCGCGATTGAAGGACAGAATGGTTTGCCAACTGTGCTAAACTCTCCGATTCATAACCACATTCCCGGACGTGAACGCCCGGTTGCCAATCACCTTGGCATTTTCGCACAGCCGATTGGAGGCTAATGTGTCGTTAGCAGGTCAACAGGTTCTCGTGACAGGCGCAACGGGTTTTCTCGGCGGAGCGTTGGCATCACGGTTAGCGCAGGACGGGGTGCTGGTCAAAGCGCTGGCACGGCGACCGGAACGAGCGGGTTTCATCCGTCAGCAGCCCAATATCACGATTGTTGAAGGCGACATCACCGATGTGGAACGCATGAAGGAAGTCATGCAGAACTGTTCGATTGTATTCCATGTCGCAGCCGCGCTTGGTGGCAACCTTGAGAAGCAGCGTCGTGTCAATGTGGATGGTACGCGCAATATCATGTTGGCAGCAGCGGAAGCTAATGTTGAGCGCGTGGTGCATGTGAGTTCTATCGCGGTTTATGGCTATCACTACGCTGGTGACATCACCGAGGAATTTGTTCAGAGGCCGGGGCGTGTCCCTTATAATCTAACGAAATCGCAGGCAGAGGCAGTCGTGCGAGATGTCGGCGCGCAATATGGCGTGCCATACGGCATCATTCGTCCCGGCATGATCTATGGCCCGCGCAGTAATGGTTGGACGACAACCATGTTCAAACTGGGCAAGCGAAAACCGACCCCATTTTTGGGCGACGGACATGGTCACACCCATCCTATCCATGTGGATGATGTGATCGATTTGATGATATTACTGGCAACCCATCCGGCGGCGGTGGGTGAAGCGTTCAATTGTTCATCCGACCCTGCCCCAAGTTGGCGAGAATTCATTGGCGGTTACTCGCGACTTGCGGGACATGACAAATGGTTGGCAGTTCCGCCATTTATCATGCGCCCGATAGCACCCATTATCGAATTCTTTCTAACGCTTCAAGGCGAGCCGCAAGAATTACCAACATTGGTCGATTTCTTGCAGGCTAAGAAAACCTATAAGATGACCAAAGCGCGCGAACTATTAGGTTGGAAGCCTAAAGTTGAACTTCAACAAGGAATTGACGATTGCGCCCCGTGGCTGCGCGAACAGGGTCTCTTAACTTGAGTGATATTCTTGTCATTATTCTGCTTGGCACCTTAGCTGCCGCACTGGTTGCCCTCGGTTGGTGGCTGCTGATCGCCAGTGAGGGGGTGTATCTGGGGCGCTGGATGGTCATCCTCTTATATGACCGCTTCGCACGGCAGTATGACCGCGTTAAGCATTATCAACGCGAATATGAAGAGATGTACCTCGCCAAGCCGATCATGGATGCTATCGCGCCTCAAAATGATCCACTGGTATTGGACGTAGCTACCGGAACGGGACGAATCCCGCTGGCGTTAGCGCGACACGAGCATTTCAATGGGCATACGATCAGCATCGACTTGAGTCGAAAGATGCTGCATCAGGCCGCAGAAAATATATATCCGTATGAAAGTGCTACCTTTATCTGGTGTCCAGCGGAGACCCTGCCCTTTCCGGACAACATCTTTGACGTGGTAACATGTCTTGAAGCGCTGGAGTTCATGACGAATCCGGCGGCGGTCGTCAAGGAAATGGTGCGTGTTTTGCGCCCCGGTGGTTTGCTGCTTACCAGCCAGCGCGTCAACACCAAATTTATGCCCGGTAAAACGTGGACAAGCCAACAATTGCAGGAATTGCTCAAGACCAGCGGTGTTGTCGAAGCCAAAGCTCAAATTTGGCAAGTCGACTATCGTAAAGTATGGGGACGCAAGGCAGGCACATCAGCGGCGAAGGGTGTGCAACCGCTTGATCAAATACTGCGATGTCCCAAGTGTCCAGATCAACTCATGCGACACGAAGATGGCAAATGGCTATGCGAAGTATGCAATAGAATGACTCAGGTTGGTACAGACGGTGTAATCGAGCTGTATCCGCTTTATTAGTACACTAACCAAACTTGCTAACAGGGTTAAATTTGCTACAATGCAGCGAGAATTAGGGGCGCGATGAAATGTATCGCGCCCCTCGCTATATCTATTTGAGGAAGAACGATCTTGAAGCGACTGCCTTACGAACACGCTCAACTTATTCAGCAGGCAATCCTTGCTGCCCAAAAAGTCGGTGAACTGCCGTCCTTTGACCTGCCATCCATTGAAATTCGCCCACCGAAAAAATCCGAACAGGGTGATTATGCATGCGCGGTAGCGATGCAATTGGCAAAACCAACGGGTAAGAATCCATTTGACATTGCGACGATCATTGCTAACCATTTACCAACGGCGGATTTTGTCGGCTCGGTTGACGTGATAAAGCCCGGTTTCATTAACTTCCGTTTGCGTGAAGCGTGGTTACAAGCGCAGGTTGAAAATATCATCGCCGAAGGCGAGTCCGTTTTTGGGCTGGAATTGGGCAAAGGCAAACGAGCACAAGTTGAATTTGTAAGTGCTAACCCTACTGGCCCGCTGCATGTCGGTCGAAGCCGTGGCGCGATGGTTGGGGATACGATAGCGCGTTTGCTAGAGGCCGTTGGGTACGAAGTCGAACGGGAATATTACTTCAATAACGCGGGCGTACAGATGGTCAATCTGGGAAATAGTATGCGCATCCGCTATTTGGATGCGCTCGGTTTGCCTGTTGAAATTCCCGCGGAAGACGACAAATCGTTTTACCAAGGTGGGTATCTGAAGGACTTTGCGGCGGATATGGTGACCGAAAAAGGTGACGCGCTCAAAGATGCCGACTGGAAACCTTTCAAGGAATATGCTGAAACGCGGATGTTCGACATCATCAAAGCCACACTAAAGCGTGTGAACATTCAGCATGATGTCTTTTTCAACGAAAACAGTTTATTCGAGTCTGAGGCAGTGTGGGAAACGCTGGCAGCACTCGAAAAAGCAGGCCACATCTACGAAAGTGCTGTGCGGGAAAATGCGGATGAGGATGAACTCAAGAAAAATAGTAACCTTGCCCCGGCCAAATGGTTCCGCAGCAGCACTTTTGGAGATAATGAAGACCGTGTGCTCGTCAAGAATGACGGCATCCCGACTTATACGCTGCCCGACATCGCTTATCACATCAACAAGATCAAGCGTGGCTTTGATCTGATGGTCAATATACTTGGGGCAGATCACGGCTCACAATATAAAGTCGTCCACTATGGCCTACAGGCACTTGGTTACGATTCATCAAATATCCACGTGGTCATCGTCCAACTCGTGGGTATGATTCGCGACGGTGTAGAAATGAAGATGAGCACACGGCTCGGCGTTATAGAAACTCTCGATGATCTGATCGACCAGACCAGCCCGGATGTTGTGCGCTATATTTTGCTGGCACGAAGCGCAGATTCGCATCTGAATTTTGATCTTGATCTGGCTGTCAAGCAAAGTAACGACAACCCTGTTTATTACATCCAGAACGCCTATGTGCGATGCGCGGGCATTTTCCGTGAGGCTGAGGCACGCGGCCTAACTGATGAAGGTGCGGACTTGAGTCTGCTGGGCACGGCAGAATTGCGGTTCATTCGTAAAGCGCTGGAACTTGGTGAAACGATTGAAATGGCAGCGACCGCGCTAGAACCGCATCGGATCGCGTTCTTTGCACACGAACTCGCCGGCACCTTTCACCCTATTTATGATGAAGTCCGTGCTTTACATGGTGATGTTCCTGCCGAGGTCGCAAAAGCGCGGCTTCACTTTTATAGAGCAGCGCAAGTGGTCTTCAAGCGCGTGCTCACACTGATGGGCATGAGTGCCCCTGAACGCATGTAAATGGATAACATAATCATCGCTTTACCTGTTGAAAGGAATGGGATATGGGGCTGAAACCGGATCATTGGATACGCAAAATGGCGCTTGAGCAAGCCATGATTGAGCCATTCGTAGAAAAGCAGGTTCGTCAGGGCGTGATTAGCTATGGCGTTTCGAGCTATGGTTATGATCTACGTGTTGCCGACGAGTTTAAAATTTTCACGAATGTCTATTCAGCCATAGTCGATCCCAAAAACTTTTCACCAGAGTCGTTTGTAGACTTCAAAGGTGATGTGTGTGTGATTCCACCAAACTCATTCGCGCTGGCACGTTCAATGGAATACTTCCGCATACCACGCAAAGTGCTGACAATTTGCGTCGGCAAAAGCACTTATGCTCGATGTGGACTGATCGTCAATGTAACGCCCTTTGAACCTTCATGGGAGGGATTCGTCACGCTCGAAATTAGCAACACAACCCCCCTACCTGCCAAAGTCTATGCCAATGAGGGTCTGGCGCAGGTGTTGTTCTTTGAAGCTGACGAAGAGTGTGAGATCTCGTATGCCGACAAAAAAGGCAAATATCAGGGTCAAGTTGGGGTTACGCCACCGAAGCTGTAATTGTGTGTGCCCCCGAACGGCACGCAGGTATTGAAAAACGTGAAGGGCTGATGTAAATTAGTAGTGTAAGGGCTGTTAGCTCAATTGGCAGAGCATTGCATTTACATTGCAAGGGTTATAGGTTCAAGTCCTATACGGCCCACACTTCGAACGCATGCTGAATAAGTATGCGTTTTTGTTTGTCTATAGGGCTATTCGTAATGATTTGCAAAGGTATGTAACAAATTGTTGCGCTGGTTATTCTTTTCGGCTATGATATAGACATATTGTTACATTCCCGTTTGAATAAGGTATAAAAAGCATTAGCCTAGTCAGGACAAACACGATGGTTATGGTTCAAGATAGTCGCCAAATTTTAATCGTCGAAGATGACGAAGATACCGCCGAAGTGGTTTGTACCCTCTTGAACGAAGCGGGTTATAACGCTGTTTCAGTAGACCGCGGCGAGGCGGCATTAACTGAAATTGCTAGTACGTCACCCGATCTGGTACTACTCGACCTGAATTTGCCAGATATTAACGGTTTAGATGTGCTGAAGCAGGTTCGCGAACGTTCGTTTTTGCCGATGATTGTGCTGAGTGGCTTTGCCCGCGAACGTGACAAAGTGAATGCGTTAGAAGCGGGCGCAGATGATTATCTTGCCAAACCGTTTTCCCCTGATGAATTAGTAGCACGGGTAAAAGCGCTGCTGCGACGCATTAACTGGACACCTCAACCGGAAACAAAATTGTCTGTACGCCAACTTGAGCTGGATATTCCGCGCCGCCATGCATTTATTCGAGGGCAGCCGCTCCGCTTAACACCAATTGAATACGGACTATTAGTAACCCTCATGCGCAGTGCTGGTCAAATCGTCACACACGATGATTTACTGCGTGGTGTTTGGAACGATGAATACGTGGGCGACTACTCCGTATTACGTGTGAATATTTCACGTTTACGTCAAAAGATTGAACTCAATCCACGTCACCCTGCATATATCGTGACAGTTCCCGGGCAAGGTTACCGGATGCCAATCTAGTCCACGGGCTGCGCCGGCTCTGCTGTGATTTGTTCTCATCCAGCTTGATTGGCAAATCAAGTTTATTTGTGCTACGCTTGCCTCGCTGGCTATTTAAACACGATTATCTAAGGAACCTATTGTGCCGGGAGATTATGCCGTTTTAGCACCGATATACGATACGGTCGGGATGGCGGATTATGCGAGCGCCATTACACCAAAGTTGATGGATTATGCTCAGCGTATCGATTGGTTAGGGCGACGTATAGTTGTATTAGGCTGCGGCACGGGCGGCGCGATAGAGTATCTTTCACAGTATCCTTACACAATTACCGGTGTAGACAATACATCCGAAATGCTAGAAGTCGCCCGCCGCAAGATGGACGTTCCGGGTCTTAGTATCAAGTGGCTGCAACTGGATATGCGCGACACCGGCAACCAAATTATGCAAGCTGATCTGGTCTTGGCGCTGAACGTGATGAATGAGATGAACAGCCTGCGTGACCTCGAAACGGTATTCAACACAGCACAGCGCATTCTGGAGAATGGCAAGTTATTCATTTTTGATATGATTACCTTGC
>JBBSBS010000038.1:0-26713 GCA_038251045.1 Aggregatilineales bacterium
GGCTTTTAATATGTCATCAATGACCACATAACTGGTTACAATATAGGTGTCGTTCATGCTGTTTCCTCGCTTGATGGTTGTCTGGTAACTCCCATTTTAGCGAGTTCTGCGTGAACGACTTCAACTAGCAATTACGGTAAGCATGTAAATTCAGGTTTCGATCAGATGACACGCGACATGAGTGAAAAATCACTGCGCACGAAGCCGGATTTCTGGTAGTAGGTTATCGCGGATTCATTGTCGGGGCTGACTTCCAGATGGACCGCTTGGATGCCATTGGTGCGGCAGACTTCCAACATGACGTTCATGGCCTGCGTGCCGATGCCTTTGCCGCGGGCTTCTGGCAGCAGGTAAATTTCGTCAACGAAAGCATCACGCCCACCGAATTCCAAGCTGTAACCGAAACAAACCGCCATATAACCGATCACCGCGTCATCATATTCGATCAGCCATGCGAAGCCATGCTGGGGATTGGCGATGAGTCCGCTGAGGGCGCTGCGCTGTTTGACGGCATCAAAGGGGATGCCATCAAAGGTGTAATAAGCGCGCATGAAGTCGATCAGGGTATCAAGATGGGCGGGTTCTGCCCGCCGGAATTGAACGGTCATCAAGGCTATTCTGTGGCTACTCTAGGCTGCGAGCCAAGCGGAAGCCGATGTTACTGCCACGTGAACCGGGTAGATAGCGGGCGCGGTTGGTCGGGTTCGAGTCCTCGATGGGGTCAAACCACGAGCCGCCGCGAATCAAACGGGCGTTGCTGCCGGTGGTTTCCTCGCGTCCGTCACCGGAATGGTAGGGATACTGAAAGTCCTGCGACTGCCAGTTTTTGCCCCAGCGTGTGTTACACCATTCCCACACATTACCGCACATATCGAATGCCCCGCACCACGATGTATTACCGGCTTCGGTCACTGCCCACGGATGCCCGACACGGCGTTCGGCAGTATTGTAATTACGCGGGCGGGGAGCAGAGCCGTCTTCTCCCTGTGCAGCCGCTTCCCATTCGGCCTCGGAGGGCAAACGCCACGGCTGGCCTTCGACCTCCGCCAGCCAACGGGCATAGGCATCGGCCTCATACCAGCACACGCCGACAATCGGCTGGTCGGGCGCGTTAAACAGCGGGTCTTCATAAAAGAAGGGGTGAGTAACAGCCTTGCCTTCCTGCCAGTGCCAGCCCATCTCGCTCCAATAGCGCGGCTCTTGATAGCCTCCGGCGGCAATAAACGCCAGAAATTCTAAGTTGGTGATGGTGGTTTGGGCGATACCGAAAGCGGGCAGCGTTACGGTGTGCGCCGGACGGCTGATCGACACGCGGTTGTCGCCAATAGGGTACGTTCCTGCCGGTACTTCGCAGACATTGATCATAAAGAATTGACCTGTGTAACCTTATGTTTCTTAGGGATGTGTATGGATGTCATTGTAGTAGAGAGCCTTCCAAAAATGAAATATGCGTAATCTCAAGACTAGATTCAATGGTTTGCTATCATAATCATACACAGGCGTATTCCCTATTTTTATTTTCATTTTCTGAATCAATCTTTATGAATTACGCCGCAGCATCAAGGATCACAACCATGAGTGTTCATGTTAGTTGGGATGATGAGGCACACACCATTCTGCATTACAAGGCAGAGGGTCGGTGGCGATGGACAGAACTATTCAACGCCGTCAAAGAGGGTCATGCCTTAAACAGTGATACCAGCCACGAGGTTTATGCCATCGTTAATCTGGAAAATAGTCTGGGGATTCCGCCCAGCGCTGTAACACAATTCGGCACACTTTCGACGCTCAAACGTCCCAATACACGGGTGGTGGTTTTTGTGGCGGGTGGTGGGTTTGTCTCGGCGCTCATCAAAACCTTTAACCGAGTTTACCACGGCGCGGGTGTCCAATCGTGCTGGGTTGCGCAGATGTCGGAGGCTTACGCCCTCATCGCCCGTGAGCGAAAACTGGCACAGGGTAACCAACGTGCGGCGTTATAAGGTATAGGGTAATGAGGCGGTTCAATTCAATTTATTGGTTTTGATACGATAGTCTTAATTGCCCCTCTAGTCCCGTTTCTGCAATCCTACTATCGTGTTATACTCACAAACATGACAACTGAACCACAACCTGTACCCCCGGCACCCGATTGGGTGACACAACTTCAGGCACGCGGACTAGGTGATGCACTTGGTTTGGCGCTTGATGTACTGGAACCGCTGGGGATACTTGGCGCGCAGTTGATGTGGGTCGCGCAGCCTGTTTTAGGGGTGTGGGTCGGTCGAGAAACCGTGCGCAGTATTGCTCAAACACTGGAAACACCCAGCGAACTCGAACAGATACGGCGTTTTCTGGAGCATTAGCCTGTTCGCGCGATTGCAGAAATGGGCGATAATGATTGTACTCTCTATTGAATACGGGTGGGGAACGTGGATAACACAACCCAAATTCTGACGATCATCATTTTCGTGCTGACGCTGGTCATCACCATTATTATTACGCAGTTCATCCGGCGGCGGCCCAGCCTGTACGCCTTACGTGATATTGCGGCTTTCGTGCGCTTACCCAGCATGATCGGCGAGGCGATTGAATCCAACCGTCCGGTGCATGTGTCGTTGGGTAATGCCTCGTTGGGCGGCGAAAGCACATTGGTCACACTGGCGAATGCTGAACTTTTCTATCAGGTGACACGGCGAGCCGTCATCGGCACTGCTGCGCCCATTTTTACAGTGGGTGATAGCAGTGCGCTGCCGCTGGCACAGGATACCCTGCGCCGTGCATATGCTTCACGCGGGTCAGTTAACCCCGCGCCTTACACCAGTGCGCGCTGGTATCCCGGTAACGGACATTCAATGGCGCTGGCTGCCGCCCTGACCGCGACACTGGCGGATAACCGGGTGGGCGCGAATGTGCTGGGGGGTAGTTTTGGGCCGGAACTGGCGTTAGTCGCTGGCGCTGCTGCCCGCCGTAACCAGAGTTTGATCGCCACCAGTGACCAGCTTGAAGGACAAGCGGTTGCTTTTGTCATGTCGGACGAAGTGCTGATTGGCGAAGAAGTCTTCGCAGCAGGCGCGTATCTTGGCAATTCATCCTCACAGGTCGCCGGTGTCGTCACAACCGATGTGCTGCGCTGGCTGCTGATCTTGATGATTCTGGTGCCAACGGTCATCACGCTGGGGGACACCTTCCTCAACGGTCGATTCAGTGCGGCGCTTCAACGCCTCCTTGGAGGGGGATAACTCATGGCACGTATTGGCTCGGCAGTCGCCACCGCCATTGTGATTGTTGTCGGCATTCTGACCTTTTTAGGGTTGGTGGTCGGGAATGATCTGGGCGCTATATCGTCTATCCTAAACGGGCGTTTCTTCGTTGATGGAATCGCGAATGCGTTCTTGCAGCTCACGGTGATAACACTGGCGATCACGGTACTGATTGGTATCTTTAATCTGCTGGTGGTACATCTGGCGCGGATCTTCGGACGCGGCAATCCTTTTTCACAGCGCATCAATAGTGTGGTGCTGGTGATTAGCGCCGTGGGTGTGATCGTGCTGGGTGCATTAGAACGCACCGGTGTATTGAAGGGATCGCCCGCGCCGACAACCGTACTGATGGAAGGGGTGCAGGTGTCGATCGAATCGGCACTGGCAGGATTGGTGTTATTCGCCCTCGTGTATGGAGCCTATCGCTTGATGCGCCGACGGGTGACCGGCAGCGGTTTGCTGTTTACGCTGGTGCTGCTGCTGCTGTTGATCGGGGCGCTGCCGTTTACAACACCGGCTATCCAACTGGTGACGACCATCCGTGAGTGGATGCTGGCGGTTCCGGTCAGCGCGGGCGCACGCGGCATCTTGCTGGGTATTGCGCTGGCGGTTACTGTCGCCGGAGCCCGCGTCCTCATCGGTCAAGATCGGTCTTACCGGGATTAATGTGATGCCATCCAAATTAAGCCATAACGATAGCCAACAGCAGCGCAACCGGATTTTACGGGCGCGGTATGTTGTATTGCTACACCCTACACTGGAAATGTTTCATTTCTCTGAAATTTCTACACGTAAACTTCCTAGCGGTTTTCTCCGGCAAGCGGGGGACAAGGCATGACTGACGATTTCGACAAGCGGCAGCCACCGGACGACGAACCGGAAGATGAGGGATTGGACTGGCTGAAAAACATACCAGATGAGCCGTCCAGCCCAGAATCAGGCGAAAGCCTCGGCTTTACCGGCGAACTCAGTTGGCGACAGGATGTTGAAGACGCATTCGACAACCAGATTGATGCCGCTAATGCCGCCGATATACCTGAATGGCAGCGCAATCAAGATGACCAACCCACCGACAGCAGCGGTAGGTCTAATTCGTTGGGCTTTACCGGCGAACTGGATTGGAAGCGTGCGTCCGGACAAAGTGATGAACCCGAAGCAGACGATGCCGCTGTACCGGACTGGCTGACGCGCATGGATCTGGCACAGAGCAGCCCACCCGCTGACGAAACAGCAGATGAGGGTGATGTTGACGATGACCCGATGGCGTGGTTGCAGCAGGATGATCTTCTGGGCGAGGAAGAAGAAGCGGTCAGCCTTGATGATGACACGCCGGACTGGATGCAGCGCTTAAGTGGCATGGATAACGATGAGGAAGCCGTTCCTACTGCGGACGCATCGCCAGCCGATATGCCGGATACGGGTGCGCTGGCTTGGCTGCAAGAATATGCTGCCGAACCGAGCGCCGATGAACCGTTTGCAATTGAAGACCCCGTCCCTGAAAGTGATACCCCGGATTGGTTGACCACCCCTGACGAAGACAATTATACGTCTGACGCAGCGGCAGAATCGGTCACACCGGCATGGCTGGAAGATGACGGCCTCGATAGTGAGATCGTGGATGGTTCACCAGCGGAAGTCGATTTACCGCCGTGGCTGGTGGAAAACACAGTTGAGGATGCAGTCCCCGACGAATTGTTTGGCGAGTTCGACACCGGTATGCTGCGCGAAGCTGCCGAGGCGGATTATCCACCTGCTGAACCGACTGCCGAAGTCGAAATTCCATCAGACGAGCCGATGGCGAAGGGTGGCATTACGGATTGGCTTAACCGCGAAACCGATATTGCTTCCGCCCGTATCGAACAGGATGATTTCCTCAATACGCTGCCGGACTTCAATGCTGAAACCACAGGGGAAGCTACGAGCAGCGAAGCGACAGGCGACAATTGGTTTGATAACAGTCAACCCGAACCTTTTGGCGAGGCCGATGGCCCACCGGATTGGCTGACCGAACTGCAACAGCAGGGCGACTTGACGGTTGACGACGAGTCGAACGTGCCGACTATGGAGCTGCCCGCGCAGGGTGGCTTTGATGACATGCCGTCCGATGATGATCTGTTCGCGGGTATTGGGGATGAACAACCCGCTCAACCGGCAGGGACTGGCGAATTCTTCAATACGGGCGAACTGCGCAATATTGATGACCTTCTTTCTTCTTACAAAGACATTGAAACCCACGTCAGCGATGCAACCGGCAATCTGGTTAATCAGGCTGACTTTGATATGGACAGCCTGCTTTCGGATGCCGAGTTGGACAAAATCAGTTCGCTGCGGCAGGCTGATGAACGCCGATTGGAAATGGGTGAGCTTTCGGCAGAAGCCCCCGATTGGCTGTCCGATATTGGTGTGAGCGTTGGCTCGGATGATGTCTCGGCAGCGGCTATCGTCCGTAAGCAGGCGCAAAACGAACGTAACCTGGATGAACTTTCCGACCAGTTACGGGCGCTACACTCAGCCGGTTTAGATTTACCATCTCCGGTGGGTAATGATGACGCGCCCGATAATATGAAGGCACTCTTAATCGGTGTGTCGGATATGCTGTCACCAGCTCCGCTGCGAGTTGGCAAACCGAGCCTAGCGGAAGATTTGGTACTGAGTGCGGCACAGCGCGAAAAAATCAATCTGCTGCAATCGCTGGTGGCAACTGATGATGGCAGCCAACAAGCGCCCCATTCCGCGATTGACCTGACACTCGATGACTCGCCGGAACTGGACGATCTTGCGGGGGAAAGCACCCGTGCCACACCGGCGATAGCCTCTACCCACAAAGTTCGCCGTGTGCGACCCAAGATTGACCGTTTGTTGATTGCGGTCGTGCTGGCGGCAGCGGTTATTCTGCCATTTGTGCTGCGCGGCTTACGGATTGGTCAACTGCCCCCGCTGCGCTTTGAATCAGGCAGCCCACAACAGGCGGCTTTTGACCGCGTAGCCAACCTCCAACCGGGCGAATTCGTACTGGTGGCTGCCGAGTATGGCCTGACCGATGCGGCGGAACTGGATAGCACGCTGGATACACTGCTGCGGCATATCTTCGCCCGCAATGCACGTCCGGTGATCGTCAGCACCAACGCCATCGGTTTGCTGCATGCCAAAAATGTTCTGGAGCGCGGTGTTGTTTCCGGCCTCGACATCAAAAATGGCGGTACGGACAGCACCGGCAGCGTGGTGGTCAACCCCGGCGTGGGCATTAACCGCTTCGGACGGGCGATTGTGCTCAATAAAGATTATATGATTGCGCCCTTCATCGCGGGCGATAGCATCGGTCTGCGTAATTTTAGCCAGAATATTACCGGCGCACTCGCGTCCGATCTCAACGGCAAACCGACCCGCTTCGGCATTACATCCCTACAAGACTTCGCGCTAATTATCGTGTTGGGCGAACGCAGCGATGATATTCGGCGCTGGTCGGAACAAATCGCACCGCTGGCAGCCAATCCGCTGCTTTTCGCGGTCAGCAGTGCCGCCGGACCTTTAGCTGAACCGTACACGCTGGGCAGCACGAACGGACTGCTGGTCGGTTATAAAGATGCTTACACGTACCGTGCCATTCTGGAAGCACAGGTTCCGCTGGCCCCGATCCCCGGTGCGACGGGTGTGCCGACAATTGTGCCCACCAATCCACCGACCGCGACATCTGTTCCGGCGACAGCGACTCTGGTACCGACGCTCACAATGACCGTCACATCCAGCCTAACGCCGACCGTGACCCAGACACCGACGATCACGAATACGCCAACGGTGACGTTTACACCGACCGAAACCTTTACGCCAACCTTCACACCCACTAACGTCCGCGCTACCGATCTGCCGCCGACATGGACACCGACCACACTTCCGGGTGGCAGCAGTGACATTGGCGCGCAGGGTTTGATTATCATGGGTGTGGTCAATGTTTCAGAGGCACTCAACGTCCGCGAAAATCCGTCACGTAGCGGCAGACCTATCGCTTCGCTGCCGGGACGCTCTACGGTTCAAATCATCGGGCGTAATGAAGACGGAACATGGTTGCAGATTCGGATGGAAGATGGAACGGAAGGTTGGGTATCTGCCCAGTTCATCCGCATCATCGAGCCGGGGACGGTAACACCGGTGGCCTTTAATGTTGATCCGAACGCTTATGTATCCCTACTTTCTGACTCCGGTTATCAACCGATAGCCGTCAACCTGCAAGCCACGCCCGAAGCGACACTGACCGCGCAAGTGCCGTCCACGCTGGCTGCCCCTGCTGCCGCACCTATACCGGCACAGGGGGCGGCTGTTGCACCCGCGCCGTACCGTGACCAACGCTGGTACGGCATGACACTCGGTTTAATCGCGGTCATCGGCATTATCACACTCGGAGCCATCATCAATATCATGCGCGGACTGCTGCGAAGGGGGCGCAAGTGAGTGGTGACCAGATCGGCCTATGGGCCGGGTTTGTCTTCACGTTAATGGTTTTTAGCTATCTGCTGGGGGATAACTTCCTCTACCGGCTGGCAATCTACGTCTTTACCGGTTTGACGGCGGGGTATATCACGCTGGTCACGGTCGAAAGTGTTCTGCTGCCGTGGCTGAATGGCACGCTGCTTGCACCCGGCACGGATGTGGGTACGCGGGCGCTGGGGCTTGTCCCGTTTATTTTGGGTTTGCTGCTGCTGTTTAAAGCATCACCGCGTTTGGGACGGGGTGGCAATATTGCCATCGGGTTCATCATCGCGGTCGGTACAGCCGTCGCGCTGGCGGGTGCGATTTCCGGCACATTGATCCCATTGGCACGCGCTACGAGCAGCGGTGTCGCCCTTGACCCGCTGAACGGCTTTCTGATTTTTATCGGTGTTGCCAGCACGTTGGCCTATTTTCAATATCTGGCGCGGCGTAAACCGAATGGCGATGTCCAGCGCACGTTACTGACTCGTACTTTTAGTGTCGTCGGGCAGGGGTTCATTGTGGTGACGCTGGGTGCGCTGTACGCGGGTGCGATTTTGACCAGCCTCACTATTTTTAGTGAGCGCATCGCTTTTATACTGGCGCGGATTACAGGAGGCTGATGCCTGTGTCTGAAGAACGTTCGGGTTCAATCCTAGCAATAGACTTCGGCAATGTGCAAACCCGCGCACTGCTGATTGATCTTGTGGACGGCTACTACCGGCTGGTGGCGCGTGGCGATACCCGCACGACCGCTGGCTTCCCTGCCAATGATGCACGGCTGGGGCTTAACCGTGTGGTCGAGCAGATCACCGCTGTGACCGGGCGCAAGCTGCTGACGAATGACGGCAAAGTGATTTCGCCGGAGCAAAATGACCGTTCGGGTGTCGATTACTTTGTAACCACTGCCAGTACTGGACGCACGATGCGCACGGTATTGGTCGGCCTCGTGCCGGATGTCAGCATTGCCAGCGCCCGACGCGCACTGGCAGGTACGTATGTCGAAATTGTCGAGTCACTTACACTGGAAGATGCGCGTTCTCTGGAACAGGAGATCAACGCCATCGTTGCCAGCCGCCCTGACCTGATCTTCATCACCGGCGGTATGGAAGGCGGCGCGGAGGAACCGGTTCTGCGGCAGGCACGCGCCGTTCAGCAAGCCTTACGGCTGATCAAAGGTGGGCGTAAACCGGCAGTGCTGTATGCAGGCAACTCGGCGCTGGGGCAAACCATGCGCGAATTGTTCGGCAGCTTGGCGACCATTTTCATCGCGCCGAACATTCGTCCGGCGTTGGAAGAAGAAGAACTGGAAGGCGCACAGGCACAATTGGCGCTGGTTTATAACGATCAGCAGGCCAAACGCGGCGGCTTCGGGGCGCTGACCCGCATGAGCCGTAACGGCGTGCTGCCCACCGCCCAGAGTTATAACCTGATTACCGATTATCTGGGACAATCCAGCGGGCATAATGTGCTGGCGGTCGATGTTGGCAGCGCGGTCGGCATCCTTTCGGCCTATGTGGATCATCATGTAACGACTGCCATCCGCACCGACATCGGGCTAGGTCATAGTGCCGAATCGCTGCGAACAACGGTGGGAGATGCAGCCATCGAACGCTGGCTGCCGTTTGTGGTGACCAATACCCAGATTCATCACTATGCCCTTAATAAAACACTGGTTCCCGCCAGCATACCGGAAACCATCAAGGGCGCGTTTCTTGAACACGCTTTCTTACGGGCAGGCATCGGTGCGCTGGTGGAAGCCGCCCGCCCCACATGGAGCAAGCAGTTTAGTGTCTCGCAAAATGCCCTGACCCCGCAGTTCGATAACATCATCGGCGCGGGCGCGGGTTTGACCGATACCGGCACACCCGGTTTTGGTGCGCTGCTGCTGCTGGATGCCTTGCAGGTTACGGGTATCTCCCGCTTGCAGATGGACTCGTATGGGATCATCGCCGCACTCGGTTCATTGGCTTATGCCAACCCCGAAGCGGTGGTACAGGTGCTGGAAAGCAGCAGTATGGACATGCTCGGCACGGTATTTAACGTGACGGGTATGCCGACCATCAACCGACCGGTTATGAATGTACGCATCAAAACATCGGATGGACAGGTGATTAAACATCACGTTCCCGGTGGGCATCTGTGGGTTTATCCGCTGGGTGTCGGCAAAACCGCCAGCGTCGATGTTAGCGCCGGTCGCGGTCTGACGATAGGTGGCAAACGCCGTGTGAAGATCACTGCCGAGGGTGGCAGCGTGGGCTTGATTTTTGATGGGCGCGGACGACCTTTACCGCTGGCGCTTGATCCTGTGGGACGTGCCGCGCAGATTCCGATGTGGATTGCCGAAATAACCGGCAACTCGCTTATTCCGATTGCTAACGAGTGGCTGAACGAGGCCACCGAAGAAGGCATGGTACTGGATATGGAAGCCGAGGATGCTGTCCGCAAGGCCAAAGATCGCGGCGGGTTGTTCGGTGGCGGACGGCGTAAACCTGCACCGCCAGCCAAAAATGAGAAGCCCAAGAAGAACGAACTCCGTCCCGACTTGCGCTTACCGGATAATAAACCGGAAGAAGACGAATTCAAATCGGTACAAAACGAACTTGATGATTTGAGGCGGCGCTAATATGCCTTACTATCCCGACCAACGCCATGTGCTGGAACTGACGACCATCCAGCGTGAACAAAGCCTGCCGGAAGATGCCATCGGCTCGGTGGAAGTGCGGCAGGGTGCAAGCGTCAACCTGCGTGATATTGTGGCGCGTGGCATCATGCCGTCGCAGTATGTGATTGTCGAGGCTGCCGCTGCGCTGCGCCTGAAGCAGCCTGCTGACCTCGATGAATATCTGACAGTGAGCATCGGTCAGGGTGTCAGCGCCAAAACGGTGCTGGCGGAAATCCCCAAACAGCGTAACCGGCGTGTCCTCGCACCGGTAGATGGCTTTGTGGCGGATGTGAATGATGGGCGCATTATCTTACAAATCGAGCCGGAATCGGTGGAACTGGAAGCCGGTCTGGATGGGCAGGTGATCCGTGTGCAGCCCGGACAGGGTGTGGTCATCGAGACTTACGGCTCGGTGGTGCAAGGGGCGTGGGGCAACAACCGCCGCGTCATCGGCACGCTGCGGACAGAACCCAGCGCCGGTTTAGAGAGCCTTTACGGCGAAGACCTCGACATTCAGTTTCGTGGAACGATCGTGGTAACACGCCGCCCGCTGCGCCAAACCGGATTGGATGTAATGGAAGACCAGAACCTCGGCGGCATCATCGCCCCCAGCATTGATGCCGATTTGATCGAGCCGGTATTGGCGGTCAAAGGTGCAATCATGCTCACCGAAGGCTTCGGTTCGCTCCGCATGAGTGGTCTGGTGTACAATATGCTCAATAATTTTGATGGTCGGCAAGCCACATTAGAAGCGATCCAACCCAACCGCTGGCAAACGCGGCGGCCCGAAATCATCGTCAATCCGTCCGGGCGAGGCGCGTCCCGTGCTGTACGCCCTAACCTGAACCTGACGTTGGCGGTGGGTACAAGTGTCCGGATGACGCGTATTCCCCATGCGGGGGATGTCGGTACAGTCGTCAACTTGCCAAAAACACCGATTCTGTTAGAAAATGGATTACAGGTACTTTGCGCTGAGGTCGAAAGTGTGACGGGGGAGAAGTTCACCGTACCACTGGCGAATTTAGAGGTTTTTGGTAGATAATAGTGGGTTATACTACAATAGCGCCGCGCCAGCTTTGAGGAGAACAATATGGGCTTCAATAGAAAAGACTTGCAGGACGACGACGATTTTAATTTTGGCG
This sequence comes from Aggregatilineales bacterium, assembly GCA_038251045.1. GTDB lineage: Bacteria > Chloroflexota > Anaerolineae > Aggregatilineales > Phototrophicaceae > CFX2. The sequence continues at coordinate 11,514 of JBBSBS010000038.1, forward strand.
ACGACGACTTTAGCTTTGATGAGAAGCCAAACGGCGACGACTTCAAGTTCGATGATGACTCGCCAGATATTGATTTGGACAGCGGCACGGATACCGGCTTCGGTTTCGAGGCGGATGATATGCCGGAACTCAACGAAGAAGGCACACCGCCGCCGCGCACCAACCGCACTTTTATTTATATTGCGGCATTGATGATTATTTTGTTTCTGATCGGTTTAGGTGCGGTGCTGTATCTGGCAACCCGCGATACTGGACCCAGCCCGATTGAAATGACGCGCGCGGCAATCGAAACCGCGAATGCCAACACTGAACTGCTGCTCCAACAAACGGGGACAGCAGCGGCTATAGTTGCGTTCGAGGGCACACAAACGGCGCTGGTGCCGACTGCCACACCGACCATCGAGCCGCCAACCCGTGAACCAACGGTTACGCCTACGCCTGAACCGCCAACACTGGATGCAACGCAGGCATTTGCTAATGCTTTGCTGACTCAGGTGGCGAATGAGGCGACGATGACGGCTCTTGCCGCCCAGATTACCCCGACTATCGCCGCACCGAATCAGAGCGCGGTCGACGCAACCGGAACTGCGCTGGCGGTTTTGCTCGGTCAGGGTTCTGTGCCAACCGATATACCCGGCGCACCGACAGCCGAAATTGGTATCATACCGACCCAACTGCCGAACACCGGCTTCTTTGATGATGTCGGCGCAGGTAACAATGTTGGCTTGGTGGCGCTGCTGGCACTGGTGCTGGTCGGCGTAATTGGTGTCTCGCGCGTAGTGCGGGCTTCAAATAAGTAAGATAGGTTGTGTGTCCGGGCAAGTAGGCGCTTTCAACAGCTTGCAGACACAACCGTAATCGTCAACGCTAAAGTAAAAGGCGAGTCCGCGCGGACTCGCCTTTTGCTTTAGCGCTTGATTGCCCTATTAAATGCTCATATGACCGCAGGCGCATGACAATTCTGTAATAATCATATGCAAATTTTAATTCTCTTGCATCCAGAATTGTGATATTCTAAAGAAAGTAAATTTCCTCTTAAAGTTGATCTCCAGCAAGGGTCAGACGTTAATAGGGTTAAACATAGCCTTAAAGACCTATTGTTCCCTTGTTTTAATATGGCACAATTTCTGGCAGCAACGTCGTTAGCAGGTTGACCAGAAAGACGGGAATGATGATGACAAACGAGAAACAACCTTCTAAAACCAAGCTCCTGCCCCCTGTGCCTACTGAGGTTGTTGAACATCCCTACCGCACACATATTATGCCGCGCAACCAAACGCTGCGGCGTTTACTGGCGGGCATCCCCGGCCTGAGCAAAGATGCCGACCAAATCGTGCCGACCAAAATATCACTGGTTATCAGGGGTATTGCCGAACCGCTGACCCTCACTGAAGGTCAGGTGGCGCTGCTGGGTCGGGCTGATTTTCGGTCGGGCGGGTTTCAGCCGGATGTCGACCTGAGCGCGTACGGCGCACAGGAACGTGGTGTCTCGCGCGCCCATGCCCGTTTACATCTGGAAGAAGGTCTGCTGTATATCACCGATTTGTACAGCGCCAATGGCTCCCGTATTCGCGGGGAGCGCCTTGAACCAGAGCAACCGTATCTGCTCAACCATGATGATGAGTTCCAACTTGGGGCATTGTTCATCCGCGTCAGCTTCGAATAACCAAGCACACTTCTACAAGTACAAAAATAAACCCGGTCACTTCCGGGTTTTTTATTTCATGGGTTGAAGGTGGATTTCGAGGCGGCTAACTGGCGCGGAAAAGGACGTAGGTTTTGCCGAATACCACCAGATCGCCATCGCGCAGGACGCGGCCTTTTTCGTTGACCACTACGTCATTGACCATCGTGCCGTTGGAACTGCCCAAGTCGTAGACCAGCCAGTTGTTATTCACGCGTTCAAGGCGGGCGTGCGGGCGCGAAACCGATGGATCTTGCAGCCCGATCTCCCAATCGGCTTTGTTGGTCGCCCGTCCCACCGTCACTTTTTGCAGCAGCAGCGGAATGGTCTGGCCTTCCTGCGGCCCACTGGTAATCACCAGTTTGCCCTGTCCGGTATTGATGGCGGCGGTAATCAGCATACCGCGCTGGGTGGCGGTCGCTTCTTCTTCGGCGGTGACGGCTGCGAAGAAACGCAGTTCCGGCACATATAAGCGGATCACATCTCCGGCGGAAAGCGGAAAAGCACCGGTGAGTTGGGTGTCGTTGACGAAGGTTCCGTTGGCGCTGCCGGAGTCATTGATGAGGAATAAGCCATCGCGGTAGCTGATGACCGCGTGCTGGCGCGAAACATGCTCTTCGGGGATGCAGATGTCATTGCCTGCCTGACGACCAATCGAAGCGGTTGCGCCTTCAGTCAGCACAAATTCCTGTACCTCGCCCGATACGGGATGTGTCCAAGTAATTTTCGCGATGGCGGCAGGGAAAGGACCAGTTGTCATAATCAGTGCCAAATAACATCTCAGTCGAGTAGATTTATTATAGCATGACTGCTATCTGACGGGTCATCCATTTCTCCTGCGGCGGTCAATGTCCGGTGGGTGTTTTTTTGGAGTCTTCGTCCAGCTTGCGTTGGGCTTCGGCGCGGGCTTTGCGTTCGGTTTCGCCAAAGCCGGGATGCCATTCGTCACCCAGCGCTCCGGCTTCGCGGGTCAGCACCAAGCCACCGAGATCACGGGCGATATATTCCAGTAACTTGGGCTGCACCCACGTCACGGTATCGACCTGCACGGCCTTGGCTCCGGCTTCCATATAATCACGCGCATCCTGCTGTGAGTGAATCCCACCTGCGCCGATGATCGGCACATCATTAATTTGCTCGGCTAAAAGCTGGACGATGTGCAGCACGATGGGCTTGATGAGCGGCCCGTAGATGCGTCCGGTAATCAACTGCCCACTGCGCGGGTCACGGGAGGAACCGCGCGGTGCGGCACAGGCGACTAATCCGCCCGCGCCAGCATCGGCAGCCGCCCGCCCCATGTTGAGGGCATCCTGCATCGGCAGCCGCACCAGCACCGGCTTCTCGGTATTTTTGACGGTCGCGCTGACGATTTGCTCGACCTCATCCCAGCTTACATCATCGTTTAAACCCAGTTCGATGCCATCAATGGCACTCTCGGCATCAATCCGGCTGGCACATTTACGGGCGTGTTCGAGGCTGGTCGCGGCGACATGCATGATGACTGGCATCGCCATCGACTCCCACAACCCGCGATATTTCGCCAGCACTTTGCTGATGCCGGGGTTGGGGATGCCGGTATGCACCAGTGTTCCGGCAGGCAGCGAAACCACGCGGTTGCCGAGTGCCGGTTTATAGGGGGTATAGGTCACCGGATTGGTCACGAAAGCGCCCAATTTCTCGAAATCAATCAGGTCGCGATACATATCACCAAAGCCGAGAATCCCTGCCGCCGCCATCACAGGAGCTTCAAGGATAATTGCATTTTTGCCGGGACGCGTGATTTGGATTGCCATACATTACACCTCTTGCGGCATCGTTTCCCCAATATAAGTGCAGATAATCTGCTCACGCGGAATACCTGCCCGTACCAATTCATCGACTAAGGGTCGGTCGGTCGTATCTTCTTCAATCAACACTCTATCACTCTCAATACGTGCCATAACCGCGATACCAGCCGGAAACTTCCGCGGGTAATGATCTGGCACATCAACGACTGCAAATACATTGGCTTCGGTGTTTAAGAGCGCGTAGGACTTACCCTTTAACATCGTGCCAGCATATTGTGCAACTTCACGTTGGACGATTTTTGTGAGTGTCGTTACGTTTTCCATTGCACTATTTGCTCCTCATCCAGATCGACTACGATTAGTTTGATTTGGCTTTCATTCAGCGCGCGCTGAACAGGTGCATCAAAAACGGCATTGAAAATGGTTACAGGGATGGATAAATAAAGCGGTATATCCAATTCCAATTCTCTTAGCATAGCACGGTACAGAATGTACTGCCCAATGGCGGTATAGATTTCCTGAGATGTATTTTGAGGATCAGAAAAGCATTTGACCTCGACCAACGCGATTTCTTGGCGGCTGCCATTCGCCCCATGAGTAGCCAGCAGATCAATGAAAACTCTACGTCTGCCCACTTTCATTAGGACTTGCTGTTCGGTAATGCGCCAGCCATCTTTTTCTAGCGCCCGCATCACCTGATCATGACAGCGATCAAAACTTGGCATATTTTCTGCTTACTCTGGAAAGGGAATACTCGTCATATCGACTGCCGGCCCCTGTGTGCAAATCGTACAGATATCGCCTTCACGCAGCGCCATCATGCAAGCGCCACACGCTCCGATGCCGCAGGGCTGCGCAGGCTGCATCACCCCGAATAAATACTGCTTATCAACCGAGGCGCGTAGATTCTTGAAGCGATCCCAGATGCGCGTCATGCGTTTCATCTCGTCATCACCCTTAACCACCGCGAATACTTGATCCGCCCAACCCACGGTCATGACCATATTGGGCCAGTTCATATCGTCGTCGGCCTGAATGACTTCCAGCTCCGGTGGCAGCTTGTTGGTTGGATATTGGTTTGCTTCACCCGCCAGCACAATGGTGACGCTGACACGGTTCCCAAGCAGCCAAGGAATGGACATAATGAGCGGTGTAGGGGCGGTATCATCGGCAATCAACAGCACGTTGCGCAGGGTTCGTTTATAACGAAACGGCTGCCCGACAGCACCGAATAAAGAGACGACTTGCCCCGGTTCATAGGTGATGCTGCCGGGACGTTCGACAATAATTTCATCGGGCTTGAGAGCAACCGGCCACCACGCCTCGCGCAGATACGGCTCCCAAATGTCTTCCGCCAGCCGAGCGAGCAGCCATTGTCCCGGCTTTAGATCGCTGCCGAAGTTTTGTACCGATAGATGTAACTGCTGATAATGCTCGTTTAAGCGCACTGTACGTTCGATAATTGCCTGTGCTTCGCGCATCCTCATTCATTCCCTAATCAATAAGCGGTGACTCGTGTTGACTATACCTGTTCCCTGATTGTACAGCCATAAAAAGCCTTGTGACAAGTTGTGTCACAACCCTTGATCTTAACTTGCGTCACTTACAACATTATGATACATTAGGTTTAGTATTTGTTACATCTCGGTTTGTAAAGGTTTGTTCCGGGGTAGATAGAAGGTTAATATGGCCGAAAAAATTCTGGTCATTGATGATGAAGAAACAACTGTTCAGCTCATCAGCATTTTGCTGGAACGCCGCGGCTATGAGGTGATTAAAGCCTATCGGGCAGAAGATGGCCTGCGCAAAGCCTATCGCCACCAGCCGGATATGGTGCTGCTGGATATTATGATGCCCGAAATGGACGGCTGGGATGTGTGCCGCCGATTGCGCGAAATGTCCGACGTGCCCATCATTTTCCTGTCGGCACGCGGCGAGGCCAAAGATGTGGTGCGCGGGTTGGAAATGGGCGCGGATGATTACGTCATCAAACCTTATGAGAACGACGAACTGATCGCACGCATCCGGGCACATTTGCGGCGTGCTCCCCGCCCAAACATTAGCGAAGAACTGGTTTTTAACGGTGGTGACTTCCGCGTCAATTTTATGAATCGTGAAGTTTGGATACGCAGCGAAATCCGGCATCTAACCCCCAAAGAATTTAATCTGCTGGGTGTACTGGTGCGCAACGCAGGACGAGTGGTTACCCGTACCGAATTGGTCACCGAAGCGTGGGGCGAGGAATACGGCGATGCGATTGACAGCCTGAAACTGTACGTCCATTATCTGCGCCAAAAGCTGGAAGTTGACCCTGACCGTCCAGAATACATTATGACTTTGCGGGGCGTAGGCTACCGTTTCGCCAGCCGCTAAACATCAATGACTTAAGATAAAAATCCCTCGCCAAGTGACGAGGGATTTTTATTTTTAGAACTCAATTGGATAGGTATTGATTGATCTCGATGAGGTTTCCCGCAGGATCACGGAAGTGAGCGGTGCGGATGCCCCAATCGGGTCGATCTTCGGGTGAACTCACAAAAGTGACTCCTCGCGCCTTCAATTCCTCAAACTTGGCATCGACATCTTCAACCTCAAAGATGAGGATGGCGCGGTCGGTTTTGGGCGGATTAGCTGGCAAACCGAGCGCATCGCCTACAGTCCAGTAAGCATTGATCGCAATGTTGGTTGCGCCAGTATCGAATGAGGCATAGACATTATCGCCTTCACCCCATGTGACTTTGAAGCCCAAAGTGTTTTTATAGAAGTCAAAGCAGGCGTGAAAATCGTCTTGATCGACCAACAGGCGAGTGAAAGTAAACTTCATTATGAGCCTCCTGCTAATGGCGCGAACAGATCAATGCTGTTTCCGTCAGGGTCATGGACGGTGGCGTAACGTTGACCCCAAAAAGCATCCCAAGGGGCTTTGTGACCATGATAACCGAGGCCAGTGAGGCGGGTGTAGGTTGCATCCACCTCGGCGGGGTTGTCGCACAGAAAGGCTAACCCGATGCTATGACCACCGGAAGGGGGAGTCCAGTCGGGGTCGAAGGACTTCACCATGCCGATGGTATCCCACGCCACGCGCAGGCCAGCGACTTTATATTCGACATGGTCTTCGGTATTTTGGGATTCGGGGATGTCCATACCCAGCGCCCGATAGAAATCGAGGGCGGTTTTCATATCGGCTACGGTCATACCCATTAAATCGAGCTGCGGGGACATAAGGCGACTCCTTGTCTACGTATGTTGATGTACTGAGATAAGCATATCAAAAAGTGAGGGCTGGGAATTGTAAGAACCCGACATTTTGTTGTTCGAGGCGGTAATCACCGGGGGTGAGGCCAGCGAGTGCTTTGAAGTCGTGGATGAAGTGGGCTTGATCGTAATAACCAGCACGGTAGGCGACATCGGTGAGGGGCAGAGTGGGCTGGTGGAGTAAGCGGACGACATGACGAAAACGGGTGACACGGGCGAACTGTCGGGGTGAGAGGCCAGTGTGCTGGTGAAAACAGCGTTCAAGCTGGCGTTCACTGAGGGCTAACTGTTGGCGTAGGTTGGTGACGGTAATATCCCCACGCGCCTGACGAACGGCGGCGATGGCTTGCTGGAGGGTAGGATTGGAGGACGGAAGCAGGTGTAAGCGGCACAGTAAGGCGGCTTCGAGATGGGCGATTTTGTCATATACAGTAGATGCCTCACCCACCTGTCCGGTCAGATCATCGGCGCAGCGCCCCCACAGGGCACGGAGTTCCAACGAGTCGTCGGTGAGTTCGTGGAGGGGCAAGCGAAAGAAGGCTGACGCACCTTCCGGCTTGAAGCGAACACCCACGCCCATTTGCCCGACTGCCATTTCGACTTTGATGGCCTGACGCATGGTTCCGATGACTTCGAGCGAGTCAGCCATAATAATGTCCATGCAGCCATCGGGCAGGATACGGTTGGTGATGGGTAGGGAGGCGGTGATGCTCCAATAACAGGCGACATAAGGGGCGAGGGCGGGATGAGGTGGGTATTCGCGGTAAGGTGTCATTATGTGTCGTTTGTGTCAATTAACCGCTGAAATGACAGGCGGCTGCTCCGGCTAAATCCGCTGAATTGACACACCTGCGACGCGGGATAGTCGGGTGATGCCGCTGTGTGCCGCGAATGGATGGCGTATGACCGCCGCGTGCCAATTGGGGTGTCGCCGCCGCGAACGTATGGGAGCGATCCGCCGAAAGTGCAATACAAATGCAGTTAAACCGCAGAGACGCGGAGAGAAAGCAGAGAGGGTAAAGGGAAAAGGCGTTTAACATAGTGTTTCACTTTAGCACAAAAGTTCTTAGTTCGTCAATGGGAATTTGAGGTTTAGATGAGCGAAGATGAATAAAGATGGCGGTTAAGAATCTCGGTGAGGTGGATATGCACCCATCTCAATTAATAATTTTCGTTCTTGAATACGTTCGGGTGCATTCAGTTGCAGCAAAAAAACGGTCACACGGCCTGTAGCAGTCAACGCAACAAGACGCGCACCTTCGTGTCGGAAATGTTCATTCCAATGCTGGTGTCGCGGATTAAATAGCGGCACAATTGTGCCACCTTCTGCCCAATCGACAGAACTGATGTCACTTCCTTTAAAGCTGTTGCACCAATAACAACTCAGGCAGAGATTAGCGGATTCAGTCGCTCCACCATGCTTTTCGGCAATGATATGGTCAATGGCAAAATCAATTGCGCCATCATCGGTATTCGCGAGGCAATATTCACAACAATTGCTTGCCCGTGTGATGACTTGCCGTCGAAGAGCAGCGCTGATGTGCGCTTTGCTCATGCTTGGGCTTTCAGCTTGAGCCGAGCTTTCGTTTTTACGAGTGTCAAGAGATGGTCAATCTGGCGAAATTCGGCTAGATCGAGACTTTCCTCATCGGATAAATTGCCAGCGCGATTCTTTTCCAACAACTCATGGGCTTTGGTCTGAAGTTCAGGTGGCAAGCGATACGCAGCGATTTCTTCGAGCGTGGGCGCTGCGCCTAAAAAATCGGTGACGACATCTTTGATTGTCTTTTCGGGTGTTAGTGGCATGGAGCGTTCCTCTAACTTGATTGAACATTATTATAGCATTCCTGAGAGGGTGAGTGTACGTTTTCTGAAGATACACAATCTATTTCAGATGGTTTGACAGTGCAGTGGGTGACGGACATCCTGAAGGTAGATTGGCGCGAATGACCCTGAATGACCTTTTGTGCTTGCTTGAGGCGGCCTTTTATACTATGATAGCGAGCATCGTAAAAATGAGTGGAAAGGTAACCTGTATCATGGCATCTATCACATTTCACATCCTTACTGGTGAAACAGGTATGCCTGTCTTCCACTGCGCTTAGGCATTATCCAGACGCGGCTAAACAGCCGATTTAAACCCCTTGGATAATATGCTCCGTTTGTTGTGATTCTTGACTCGCTAAGTGCCAGCTAAACCAAGCCTGCCTGTCTGCCTCATGATATGAGGTGGCGGTACTGCGCTGCTTGGTGATGCCCCGAAACCCTTCCCAAAACCTGCCGCGCCATCCCTGCCACCTCTGGGCATTCAGCGGGTGAGTACTGCTGTGTGGCTCAGTGTCAACCGGACGACTCAACGAGCGTTTTGAAATGTTTTGGGAGAGTGACTGTGAATTCACGGAGCAAGAAGTTTTTATCATACTACAAACCGTATTGGGGATTGTTTGCCGCCGACTTAGCCTGTGCCTTTATCGTATCGGCAACGACGCTCGTCCTGCCCTTATGCGCCGCCTACATCACGAAAAATATACTCGGTGGAAATGCGCCCGATGCGCTCAACCAGATCACTGTGATGGGCGTGGTCATGCTGGGATTGGTCGCCATTCACACTGTTGCTAACGGGTTTGTGGATTATCAAGGGCATGTGATGGGCGCGAAGATGGAACGGGATATGCGCGGCGAGATATTTGACCATTTTCAAAAACTGTCGTTCGGTTTTTATGATGAGCAGCGAACGGGGCAGTTGATGAGCCGCATCACCAACGACTTATTCTCGCTCTCGGAACTGTATCATCATGGGCCGGAAGATCTGGCTATCGCGCTGATAAAAGGCATCGGCGTGTTCATCATCCTCATCCACATCAATGTCAGCCTGACCCTGATTATCTTTTTCTTTTTGCCGATTATGACGGTGTACGCGGTCTACTTTAACAAGCGGATGAATATCGCCTTAGGCAAGAGCAAAGAGCGCATCGGTGATATTAACGCGCAGGTCGAAGATACACTGGCGGGAATACGGGTGGTCAAGTCATTCACCAACGAGGCCATTGAATCCAACAAGTTTGCTTATGCGAATGACCGTTTTGTGGACAGCCGCCGCGAGGGATATAAAGCCGAGGCTTATTTCTCCAACGGGATGGATGCCTTCACCCAACTGATTACGATTGCGGTCATCATCTTCGGCGGGGCGGCGATTGTAAATGCGTCGTTGGAGCTAGCCGACTTGCTGACCTATTTGTTATGCGTGGGGATTCTGGTCGAGCCGATTCAGCGCTTTATGAACCTCGCCCGATTGTATCAAGAAGGCATCACCGGATTCAGCCGCTTTATGGATATTTTGGAAGTGCAGCCGGATATTCAAGACACGCCGGACGCGGTTGACCTTGACTGTGTTCAGGGCAGCGTGGAATTTAGGGATGTGAGCTTCCGCTACAAAGAAGGCTATAACTATGTCGTCAAGAATATCTCGCTGGACATCAAGGTCGGGGAGTATGTGGCGTTGGTCGGGTCGTCGGGTGTCGGCAAAACAACGCTGTGTTCGTTAATCCCGCGTTTTTATGAAGTGAATGAGGGGGAAATACTGCTGGACGGACACAACATCAAAGATATTCGCCTAGAGTCATTAAGACGGCATATCGGTGTCGTCCAGCAAGATGTTTATTTGTTCGCTGGAACGGTTGCCGACAACATCCGTTACGGCAAATTGGATGCCAGCACCGAAGCAGTCATTGAGGCCGCCAAAAAAGCGAATGCCCATGACTTCATCATGGCGCTGCCGGAAGGTTACGACACCGATATTGGTCAACGCGGGGTTAAGTTATCCGGCGGGCAAAAGCAGCGCTTGAGTATCGCGCGGGTATTCCTCAAAAATCCACCGATAATCATTTTCGATGAGGCCACCAGCGCCCTCGATAACGAAAGTGAAAAGGCGGTTCAAGACTCATTAGAAACCTTGACCGACAACCGCACCACACTGGTTATCGCCCACCGCCTGTCCACCGTCCGCAATGCCCAACGGATTGTGGTACTGACTGAAAACGGGATTGATGAACAAGGGACACATGAGGAGTTAATCGCGCAGGATCGTACCTATGCGAATCTGTACAACATGCAGTTAAGGGTATGAGCTAAAGTGTGGGCTTAGGTGTTTTCTAGCGCTCGTTCGATCTTGGCTTTTCGCTCAATCCACGGCAGCGCCAGTGACCAGATGACCAGCGGGATTAGGCTGGCAATCCCTGTGCCGATGACGATATTCTCGACGGGAACGTCCGTAAACCTGTCCAGCAGCCAGCCGGTAATGATAATGCTGATGACACTCGCCAATTGGAAACCCGCCATATCGAGTGCAAAGAGCCGCCCCAGAAATTTATCCGGCACCGTTTTTTGGAGGATGACCGAACTGTACGTCCAGTAGATCGAGGTTCCCATCGCCTTGACGAGAATACCGAGCGTCGCCAGAAACAGTGTAGGTGCGCCGCCAAACAAAAACCATCCGAGCGTGATGCAGGCGTAACCCAGCGAGATATATCGGCGCATCACGCGCACCGAATCATGGTTGAAGCGGTTGAGTATCAGCGGACTGATGACCGCGCCGATGCCGAAAGCGGCGTAGAAAATCCCCAGCGATCCGGTGCCGTTCTCACCGATCACAAAGCGCTTGGTGGCATAGATCGCCATGAAGGTATCGACGCTGCCGATACTGCCGCCCAATTTAATCAAGAGGGTCGCCGCGGTTGCCGGTCGTCGGGCGATAAAACGCAGCCCATCTCTAAAGCCCAGTTCGGTGGCTGCGCCGGATTCTGCGGGCTTATCGGTATCGCTAGCCACTGCGACCTTCGCCGGTATGTTGATGGAAGCGATGAACACGGCAGACAGGGCGAAGGTGAGCGCATCAATTACCAGCGCCGTACCGATACCGAAAAAGGTAGCGACCGCACCGCCGATGACCGCGCCCGCCGCCAGCATCACCGACCATGTTGCGCTGCCAAGGAAGTTGGCTTTGACCAGATCATCCGGCTGCACCAAACTGGGTAATATTGCCGAACGCGCCGGTTCAAACAACGCCGACAGCGAAAATTGTAGAACGGTCAGAAGATAGATGAGCCACAAATGACTGGCATCATTCACCAGCAGAAACATCAGGACAATCACCACCCGCACGATGTCACTGACGATCATCAGCGTTTTGCGGTTGAGGCGATCCACCAACACGCCAGCGAATGGCCCCACCAGCAGCGGCGGTAAAAATCGGGCGACCAGCAGTGCGCTGACCGCCACGCCCGAACTATTGCTGTAGCGCGCTACCAGACCGAGCAGGGCGATGGTGCTGAACCAGTCACCAAGCAAGCTGACGGCCTGCGCCATCCATAAACGGGCATAAGCAGGATTACGGCGCAAAAGTTGGATGTAGGCGTACAAAATGGCGATCCTTTGTTATTTCTGCGAGTAATTATTCTACAGGCGAATCCCCACCTGTGCGTATCCCATTGGTGCAGAGGACATACGGCTCAAACGGACTTCAGCCACAACAAATTGCGATAAAGCAGGGTTTTTATAAAAACCGTCTAGCTTGATGTGTGCATCATCTTCACGCAAAAAATCATGTTCCGTCATCGGTGTCCATTTTTTTCAGCAGTTCTAGCAATTTTGTTGTGGTATTCCAGTTGCGGATGGTCATGGATTTATAGACTGGGGTTGCGACGATTTTACTCAGTCGGCTTTTTGTGCGCTGAGCACTAAGACGTTGTGAGTAGATCACACCATCTCCCGGCCATACTTCATCGACTCCCTCGCGAGGATTGAATATAAGCATAGCCTTGTCCAAATCAATTTCCATCAAGAAGATTGCATCGCTGTGATATTTATCTGGCTGTTCACCGAAGCCTTCGGGCTTGTTATTAATAACAGCTTCGATCTGAGTGCGAGACAACACCAATACTTTGATGATCTCGCTATCAAGTTTGAAGTGCATAGGTAAAGCCTGTTCAATCTGAGCTTTTATCGCATCAGGGCGTTTGCCGGATTCAAAAATCACATTACCGCTGGCAATATACGTTGAAACATTGGTAAATCCCAGTTCTTCCAAGCATTTTCTCAAGCCAGCCATCGGTACTTTATTTTTGCCGCCGACATTGATGCCGCGGATGAGTGCTATATAGGTATTCATCATCTTTCATTTTACCTTGAATAAATACGTATCCGCTATTTTGTGTTTTCATGCATAGGTTGATTATTTTCTCTTAGTTGCGAGGGAGATAACTTATTTATCTTTGAACTGGCTCAAAAATACAGCAGGTTTCATGATTAAAATCCCCGCGTACCCATCCAAGCGCAGCAAATGGTCATCGCCCGAAACTATAATGTCGGCTGCACCGCTGATGGCACAGGCCAGCACAACATCGTCGTCGGGGTCATCGCATACAGGCTCAGGCAGCGAAGTAACGTCCACGACTTCAACCAATGCGCGATAATTTTGTAGAAACTGCACGGGTGTTTTGTTAATCCGGCGAAGGCGTTCAGCAAATTTTTCACGTTGCAGAACGGTCAGAAGTTCAGCCAGCAATATCTCGCTGCTCACGAGGGTACAGTCCACACGTTGCGCCAATCCAACACTTTACCGGGCAAGCCACCCCAGAAAAACGCCGAAATGAGAATGTTGGTGTCTGCGACAAAGCGCATTATGTGTCACTGTGGCGATTGGCTGCACGTGCCTGACGGAACGCATTCAGTTCCGCCTCAATTTCAGCGGGGGTCAGCGGAGGCTGCTGGCTGCCGAGGCTTTGCATATCCGCAAACAAGACCTGCTGACGCTGGCGACGGTCGAGTTCGGTCTGAAGTAAGCTGGCGACCTGATCGTCAGTGAGGATACCAGCGGCCTGCGCTTGTTTGACCAGTTCATCCGGCAGCTTGATTGTGATGTTCATCATTGATTACGCACCTTCAACCCATCTTAGCGCCATTATACTCGATTCTGACCCGCGTTCGTGCTTCTACTCCACCCACTTGACGGCGTAGCTTTTGGCATCGGCTTCGACAAAACGCACCAGTTGTTCACCCTCGGCAGTCAGATCGGCACGCTGAGATTTGGTCAGCGGTACGAACGGCTCAATCGCCAGAGTCGCCGCGCCTTTGGCCTTTTCGACTTTCCAGACACCGCCGACGAAGCCATCAATCAAAATCGTGGCGGCGACCCGCAGGCCGGGTAAATAGACTTTTTTGCGGTATTCATCCGCGACCACCCGCGTCCGTACTTTATGCGAAAGCAGCAGGTTATCGAACTCCGGCAGGAAACGTGGCGGCGCGGGAACATCATCCGCCGGTACGGGCGCATCCGGCAGATCAAACAACTCGCGTTTCTTCTCATCGCGGTAAGTGACAAGTTCCGGCCTGAGGGTTTCAAAGACCCCTTTCAAATCGGCTAACTGAAGGTATGACCAACTTTGCATATCCGCGATGGTGGCAGGGCCAAAGGCCGCCAAGTAACGCCGCACCAAGTCGGGCAGTTTGTCGGCGGATGGAATCGGCTGCCCCAACCAATCATTCGCCAGCGCGAAGGCGGGTGTGCCGGGGTAACTCCAGCCGGTCGTCACCGGAACCTGCACCAATGGGATATGGGTGCGGACGGTGTAGCGCATCGCGCCCACATCCGAGTCGGGCATATCCGCCAGCAGCATGGCGCTGATTTCGGCAAAGGTACGCGGCTTTTCGGCAATGAAATCGTGAGCGATCGCCAGCACACGATCAGCATCAATCGGGTCGCGATCTTTGGTGATCGACTCCGCCGCGCCTTCCAACACCGGCTTAAGCGTGGCGCGGAAGTGCAGATAATCCGCCGCCGTCAACAGATGCAGCGTGGCACGCATCGAAGTCGCCTTGACCACCTGCCGCCCTTCGATTGCACCAGCGAGATCTCCACGCTGGAAGTTGTGCAACCGCGTCCACAGGCCGACATAAGGCGCACTGGCAAGCTGTGCCTGCATCCCGACCAACTTCTCGACAGCAGCCGGGGCAGTTAGCGCCGCCCGTTCCAGCAGCAGTTGACGGGCTAACGTCGCCCGATTTAAGTCACGCAGCGTCAGGATACGGTCTGCCATACACTATGCCTTTTGATAATCGGGGTTGAATTTATGTTCTAGGCCAAATTGTAGCACATCACGCTTATGCCAACCAGCGCGGTACAGATTGTAATCTCACGTAATATTAAGTTTGCTTTTGAGCATTTGCAGGCTAGAATGTAACTGTGTGAACATTTACTCAAGGACAACATCAATGCCGATTTCACCGCAGTGGAAAGACGACGATAAAAGAATTATCGTCATTACTTACCAAGGTCATTGGACGTGGGATGAATTTCATGCTTCCGCAAAAGAGACCAATGCCTTGATGGATAGTGTCGATTATGACGTGGTGTTGATTCATAACACGCTAAACGGCGGTGTACTGCCCCCCGGTAACATTATTTCACAGGGGAAAAC
>JBBSBS010000039.1:0-26513 GCA_038251045.1 Aggregatilineales bacterium
AATCGTGATCGGTTCGTATTCGCCGGAGATGCGTGGGGCAACCACCAGCGCTTTGACGGTGCTGACTAGTGGAATCTCGAACACAACCCAACCGATTGTCACCCGACCGAGGGCTACGGCTTGCAAAGGCGGCTCACCGCTGATGCTTAATCCGGCGCGGGGTTCGATCTGCGTGCCATCATCCAGCGTGACCGAGATACGGGCTTCGGGCGGTTGGTCGCAGATGCCACCGCGACACTCGAAGTTCAGGCGCAGCGCATAAAAACGTGCGCCAGCAATCGGCGCTGCCAGCGAACCATCCGCATTTTTCACCACACGCTGCGACTCGTTCTCAAGCGCCAGCACGTTCAGAATGCCCTGCGGATAACGGGCGCTGTACTGGTCAGGCGCGAGGATTTGGCTGGTATCCGGTAGGTTAGCCGGCACAACAGCCGTAGGCACAAGCGCCGTCAAGGCGGCATCATTGGTGCTGAGGACGGGCGGCGGTTGGGTGCTGTTGAACAGGGCGATCAATCCCAGAGTCACCGCCACACCCACCAGCGTGAACACTCCCGCCAGCAGCAGCGGTCGGCGGCGGATGGCAGGCGGGGCAGGGGTATGATAACCCGCTTCCACCTGTAGATAGTCCTGTGCCAGCCGCGCATAAGGATCATCAGCAGGGACATGCGCCAGCAGGGTTTGCAACGCTTCGATCATGGCTTCGGGTGTGCTGCGGCTGTGGGCATCCAACCACAGGGCCAAGCCCAAGTCAGGGTCAGGCTGGGGCGCGGCTTCGGTGCGGTACTCATGCAGCAGCCGTTGGGTTTCGGAAGGCAGTCCTTCGAGCAGGGCGATGTTGGCTTTAATCAGTGTGGGGTGCATATCAACAGTCAGGCAGCATTAGCGGAATAATTTGGATAAGGCGATGGTCAGCCCCGGCAGCACATCCACCGCAACCGACGCGTCGATGCCATAGGTTATCAGCGGTTTGTCCGGTGCATAAACATCAATCAGGTGTTCGTCGGGATACACTTCCCAATACAGAATTTTGGCTTCGATGTACTTGCGGCGTTTAGCGTTAATCTCGAACACTTTATCGTTCGGTGAGATGACCTCCGCCACCCATAATGGGGGTTCAGGGTCAGGATATTCTTTCGTCAGCGGCGTAGGCTTATAGGCAAAATCCGGCGCAAGTATGCTCTGACCGATGCGGTATGCACCGTCCCCCGTACTCAAAAAACACGGAAGAGTATTATCACGGCAGTACAACCGTGCTTCAAATATCAAGTTCGCGGCAATACCAGAATTTTCAGTTGAACCGGGCATTTTTTCGATAATCTCCCCATTCACGAATTCAAGGTTACGTTCGGCATTTTCGGGCAGTAGAGCAAAAGCGATGAACTCGTCAACGGTCATGGATTTGGTTTGTGCTTCAAGCATGATGCATATTCCTCTAGCTTTGTGACCAGATGTCGTTCACAGGCAGCTTGAAATCCGGCAGCAGATCGCCACCGTCCAGCATGTCATTCATCCCCAGAATTTCGGTGTCATCCACCGTGTACACTTCAACTTTTTGGCGCTGGGTATCCACCAACCAGACCACCTTCGTGCCATTTTCAAGATAGTAGATGGCCTTTTTACGCATTTGCATCAGGCTGTCGGTGGGGGATTTGATCTCAATCGCCAGATCGGGCATGAAGGTCAGCGGCGCGTTGGGGTCAAATTGACGGTCGGCTTTCAAAACGACCGAAATATCGGGGATGGTGTCGTTCAGGTCATCATTCGGCAGCTTAATTCGCACTTGAGAAAATACCCAGCCAATGGGATGGGATTGGAAATAAAGATACAGATCAGCGTTGAACAAGGTTGCAATCAGCGCGTGCAATTGGGTGGAAATCGTATCGACAATTTCTCCGTTGACCAATTCAAGGTGACGACCTTCGTTTTCCGGCAGCAGAACGAAGGCGGCGAATTGCTCGGCGGTTATCGGTTTGGTTTGTGCTTCAAGCATGATGCGTATCCCTTAACCTTGCGCCTCTGTATTTTACCAGCGTAGCACAAAACAAAGTTGGTGTCTGTGATTTTAGTCGCAGTTTGGGCGGCGAGAACGGTCAAACCAACATCCGTAAATGTCGATTTGACCAGTATAATACCAACACAGATTATAAATAGATCGTCATAGGGGATATGGATATCGTGACATCATCGAAAACCTCTGTAGCCAAAAAATTCTCGATACAGGACAAGCGCCCAGCGCACGTCAAACAGGGAGGCACTAAATCCACGTCTGTTGACGCTTCTGTCCAACACACCCTGAATTCCAACCCTGCGCTCTATACCACATCCAATGAAAGTGGAGCCTTCGGCATTGACGCGCGCCGCTTGACACCTGAAGGCATGCTTCACTTGCAGCGGACAATTGGCAATCAGGCGACGCGACCCATTATCTCAGGGTTAGCGGCTGGTAACGGGTTCATCCAGCGCGATTTGGCTTTCACTACCACGAACTGGAATAAGGCGAAGGCAGTTAAAGATGTCTCAAGTGGGGTAAACCGAGTTTTTATTGTCGATAATCTTGTGCTGAAGGCATTACCGGGCGGCGGGGCGCAGCAGCAGTTCGCCAGCCAGCTCTACGGTGAATTAGTACAGGCGCCAAAGACGCGCGCCGTCCAAGTCGATTCTCCTGAAGGACAGGACATCGTCGCCATGCTTGGGGAAAAACAAATGTCTCAACTTGCCAACAAGTTCAATGTGCTGCTCGTCATGGAAAAAGTTGGACTGCGTTCTATGGCAGATTTCGCAGAAGAAATCGGCAACCCGGGCGATCGCAACGATGATTGGAAGAATAAGCTAAGAAAAGAGAAAAAAGAGAAGAAGAATCCGGAAAGTTTTGATAGCGTGATTAACGGTATTTTTGACTCAAAATTCTTTGACGATTTGGGGAGAATTCACGCTATGGATATGTTTCTTGGCAACGCTGATCGAATGGACAGATATGGCGAAGTTGCTATGCAAAATATCTTTATTAGCGTGGGCAAGAATGGTAATTATGGCTCGTTGGGCTTAGACCTTGATGTGGAGGCTGCAAGCCGTGGTCTGGTAAAGGCTTCCGGAAAATCCACGACCGGAACCAACAAAAACAAAGATTTGAAAAAGTACGAGGCTCTAACGGCTAATGAAACTGAGGAGTGGGTACTCCACTCTATCAAAGGCGCCGACGCAACGCGAGAATTGCAGAACGTGAACGACCCGAACGATAAGATAACCAAGCGGTTCGGCACGATGGCTGGACAGACAGGCATCATGGACTCGACCGATATTTCGGCGCTGTTTGATGGCGCAAG
Organism: Aggregatilineales bacterium; assembly: GCA_038251045.1. Classification (GTDB taxonomy): domain Bacteria; phylum Chloroflexota; class Anaerolineae; order Aggregatilineales; family Phototrophicaceae; genus CFX2. Next base: position 3,324 of record JBBSBS010000039.1, read on the forward strand.
AATCGACAAAGCGATTGAGGAATTCAGAAAAAACCTTGAAAAATGGTTTCCCAAGCCGCCAACGGATCAGCCGCCTACAAACGAACGGGAAAGGCGCGGGGATATGATAGGGACTGGCTATTATTCGAAATTCCTGTGGCCCCTCGCAAAAACCAAGTTCGCCGCAGGGATTGAAACAGGGATTGCCGCGATAATGAAGGGTATGGAACCGGGCGGAAAATACGCAGACATTTACAAGGAAAGCACTCAGAATAACCCTAAAGAAGAGACCTTTGATTTTATGGTGCTTCAAATTCGGACCAAGTATATTGAGCTTAAAAAAGACACCAGAATCCAGCGCACGGAAGCCGAAATTATGAAATCTGTCGTAGCTTATGCCGAGCGTTTGCTTAAGGGTTGGGGCAATATATAGTAGGGCAAGACAGCCTATCGTGCGCGATTTTAAGCCGCTTCTCGAAGAAGGAGAGTTAGCTTTCAGCGGTTAACGAAAGACGGGGCGACTCGCGGTGGTGGGTCGCCTCTGTTTGTATATCGCCAGAGGCAAAAAAGCTTGTCCGATAATTATTTCGGTCTATTTACGTGAGAAATAGCCTTATCCCTGAAACCACTCTGGCAAACTTCGATTTCCCCAAACTAAAAATCACATACGTATAAAGCATCATCGTATATTGGGCAACACTTGGCCTGACGGCAAGCGATAAAAATAGGCGCAAGACTTTTGGGAAGTTGGTATAAGTCTAGCGCCAATTAAATGGGGTAAGCGATGCCCGCAGCGAGAAGGGCGAGGCGGTTGGTGTACGGCTGGGTGTGGGTGTCGGCGTGACCATATAGTAAGTCGGTGTGGCAGACGGCACGAACAGGACGAACGGTTGTATGAACGGCATGAAACCACTCACTGGTGCAGCCGGTTCCCCGACGGCGGGTTCTTCGGCAGAAGCATCAGCCGGTGCTGCCAGCGGGGCAACGGGTGGCGCAACCGGTGGTGGAGCAGCAGCCGCCGTTTGAGTTCCCTGTGCATTCAAGGCATCCTGTGCGGCGGTTGCAGCGGCATTGGCAGCAGCCGCGTTGGCCGTTTCCTGTGCATTGGTGGCAGCGGCGGCGTTGGCGGTTTCCTGTGCGTTGGTGGCGGCGGCATTGGCAGCAGCCGCGTTGGCCGTTTCCTGTGCGTTGGTGGCGGCAACCGCGTTGGCTGTCTCCTGCGCATTAGTGGCGGCGACCGCGTTGGCTGTTTCCTGCACGTTGGTGGCAGCGGCAGCATTGGCTGTTTGCTGGGCAGCCGCCGCAGCCGTAGCGGCATTGGCAGCGCTGGTGGCGTTGGCGTTCTGTGTGCCGGCGAAATCATTGGTGAGTTGGACAGCCGCCGCCGTACTCTGTGCGTTGGCTGTACCCTGCGCATTTTGCGTACCCTGTGCGTTTTGCGTCAGTTGCAGCGGATCGCCAACCTGTGTTTGCTGGGCAGCCGTACCGGTGGCATTGGCGGCATTGGCGGTCTGTTGAGCCGCAACCGCTGTCTGCTGGACTACGGCCTGCGTTTGTTGGGCAGCCACCGCTGTTTGCTGATCGACCACCGCTGTTTGCTGGGCGGCAGTCGCGGTCATATTCACATCAGAAGGTGTGGTGGTTCCGGTTGGTGTTTGGAAGACGACGGTGTTGGTGGCAGTACCACCGGCAGCAGTACCCGCCGCGATTGATGTTTGCTGGGCAGCGATGGATGTTCCGGCGGCATTGGTGGCATTCTGCGCAGCCTGTGTGGCCTGTGCCTGCTGGGCAGCGCTGGTGGCGGCGGCATTGGCCGTGCCCTGTGCGTTGGTGGCGGCAGCGGCGGCAGCCGTTTGTTGAATGGAAGCAGCAGTAGCTGTTCCGGCGACCTGTGTTTGCAAGAGGGGATTGCCGACCTGTGTGAGTTGGGCAGCGGTTCCGGTGGCATTGGCAGCATTCGCCGTTTGTTGAGCCGCAACCTGTGTCTGCTGACCGGAGACAGCCGTTTGGGCGGCAGCGGTCGCGGTGGCTTGACCGTTCGGACCACCGACATTACCAGCCGCAGCCGTGCCGGTCTGGTTCGCCGCGGATTGTGTCTGCTGGGCAGCGGTTGCGGTGGCATTGGCGGCGGCCTGTGTTTGGTTGGCAGCGACCTGAGTCTGCTGGACACCGGTAGCCGTTTGCTGGACAACAACAGCGGTGGACGTTTGGGCGCTCTGGGTTTGCTGGATGGGGTTGGCGGCCTGCGTCTGCTGGGCGGCGGTTCCGGTGGCATTAGCAGCATTCGCCGTTTGTTGGATGGCGGCCTGTGTTTGCTGACCGGAGACAGCCGTTTGGGCAGCGGCGGTCGCGGTTGCTTGACCATCCGGATCACCGACATTACCAGCCGCAGCCGTACCGGTCTCGTTAGCTGCAGATTGTGTCTGCTGGGCGGCGGTTCCGGTGGCGTTGGCGGCAGCAGCGGTTTGGGCGGCAGCGGTCGCTGTTTGGGGAGCGATGGTCGCGGCGGCCTGCACGGTCTGCGTTTGGTTGACCGCCGCCGTCTGGGTGATGACCAGTGCGGTACCGGTCATGGCAGCGGCGGTGCTGGTTTGCTGGAAGGCGGCCGTCTGGGTCTGGATGGCTTGGGCTGCCGCCGTTTGGGCAGCAATAGCATTGGCAGTACCGGCAGCGTTGGCAGTAGCTTGCACGGCGGCGGCTGTATTCTGTGCATTGGCGGTGGCCTGCGCCGCGATGGCGTTGGCAGTACCGGCAGCGTTGGCTGTAGATTGTACGGCTGCGGCTGTATTCTGTGCGTTCTGGGTCGCTTGATTGGCAACAGCTGTCTGGGCGTTAGCCGTACCGCCAGCGTTAGCCGTACCGGCAGCGTTGGCGTTGGCAGTACCGGCAGCGTTGGCGGTTTGTTGTGCGCCTGCGGCCTGTGTATTGGCTGCGTTCTGGGTGGCTAGATTGGCGGCAGCGGTTTGCTGAACGGCGGCGGCTGTGCCCTGTGCATTGGCGATGGCCTGCGCCGCGATGGCGGTTTGCTGGGCGGCAACAGCCGTGCCCTGAACGGCAGCTGCCGTTTGCTGCTGGCTGACCGCGTTCTGGGTGGCCTGTGCATTCTGGGTGGCCTGCTGCGCCGCGACTGTTAGGTAGGCGTTGGCTGTCTTCTGGGCAGCGCCAGCGTTAGCCGTCGCTGTTGCTGCGGCGGCGCTGGGTGTACCGCTGGGTAAAGGCGATGGCAGAAGTGGCGCTGGGTGTACCGCTGGGTGTTAGGGTGATCGTTCCGTCCAATGGGCAGCCGTTATTATCCGGCGAACCGGGGACAGTCGGGCACAGATCAATCACATCGAACACGCCGTCGAAGTCGATGTCGGATAGTGGGGTGGGTGTCGGCAGCGGACAGCCCTTGTTATCCGCCGGGCCGGGTTCAGCCGGGCAGGCATCAATCGAGTCGGGCACATCGTCGAGGTCTTGATCGGGGCAGCCCTTCGCACCCAAGGGGCCGGGTTCTAACGGGCAGTCGTCTTTGGGATACGAAATATTGTCGGCATCTTGATCGAGGGCAGGGGCAAGACAGGTCACCTGTTCATCACTCTCGGTCAAGGCGAAGACGGTATCGTAATAGGTTTTGACTTCCTCGAACAAAATCGGGCCGACTTCAATCAACTTATGATTGGTCACATCGAGCAGTACACGCTTACCGATGGGCATGACTGCCGGTTCTTCGCCCGCAAACTGATAATGACAATCGTTGTTTTGACCGGTGAAACAGGTCAGCGCCAGCTTATCGGGATCATTCGGAATGGTCAGGACAGCCGGAACCTGCTTGGCGGCGATACACAACGTATGGGCATCAAACCGAATATCCGCGTCTTGCTGCGGGATGACACTGACCAAACCCTGCGAAAAATTACCGGTGTTGGAGTACATATCACCGGCGGGATACAACTGCGAACCAATGGTGTAATCAGGGCGAGATACGCTGTCAATCTGCATCAAGGTATCTTGCTGGAGGTACATATTCGCCGGAATGATCGGCGGTAATGTATTCGCATCCCGTCCTTGAATCAACAGGTAGTTGATCTCCGGTGAGGTATAGAGTTTTTCAGGCAGCAGCGGATTGCTGGGCAGGTTCAAGAAATATTGGAAACCAATCTGGTTGGCAGCAACCAGTGTCGGCGGGACGGTGGCGGTTCCGGTCGGGCTGGGGGTGATGGTAGCGGTAATCGTGGGCGTGGGCGTGACGGTCGCTGATAGTTGCAGCACGACTTCGACAATCGCCGTTTGGGTCGCACGCAGGACGTTGCGTTCAGTTTCGCCGCTGATGAGGCGTAAACCTGCCAGCACCAGAATAATCAGCACGACGGTGAAGGTTACGCCTAAACCACCTTTTTGCTGGCGGCTGAGTCCCGCGCCGACACGCACCATTTTGCGGTTGCGCGAGGGGACGAACAACATCGAAAGCGAGGTGTTGTCTTCGGGGCGGCGGGCGGCGGCGTACTTCATCAGCGCCCGACCGGCACGCTCGACATCATCATCCATCGCGTGTAATAAGAGTTCGTTCTGGTGCAGATACGGCTGGCGGTCTTCCTCGTTGATGCCGAACAAACCGTCAGAGGCGGCGAGAATGGTATCGCCTTCTTTGAGGAGCAAACCGGCTTGACCGATGCGGAAAGCGCGGTTGGTATTGACGAACGACTTGCCGCGCTCGGCATAGAAACCAATATCGACCTGCACTTCGGCATCGACACCGATCATGCGCGTCGAGTAGTCGCCATTTTTCATCTTGGCGGCTTCTTCGACCGACATTTGACCGGCATAAACGTATTCGTTCGCTAGTGTATGGTCAATGTTCAGGCGGACGATCTGCCCATCACGCATCAGGAAAATGCGGCTGTTACCAACGCTGGCGAGGAACATGCGCCCCTGCGGGCCATCATCCAGATTAACAGCCACCACCGAAGCGGTTGACGTACCTTTGCCGCGTAATTCACTGTAAACAATTTTGTTGGCGCGTTCGACAGCATGAACGAGAATTTTGGGAACTTCGGTTTCGGGGCTAAGTTCGATGTATTCCATGATGGTGCGGCTGGTCAAACGGGCAGCACGTTCGCCCGCCTCGCTGCCACCCGCGCCGTCGCATACGATCAAGACTTGAAGGTTAAGCCCGCCTGCCGTTTTTACAACAGCATCCGAGGCGTAATCTTCAAGATACTCCCGCGTTGCGATGTCCCGATCCGAAAATGCTGTGAGCTGCGCCAAATCAGTTTGCCATTCTTCGATAAATAATCTGTTTTCAAGTATTAATTTATGTTCGCAGCCGCAGGATAACGCCTGATGCGCTTACTTCAACAATACTCTACATTTGCCCCAAACAAAACTTAAATCGGGCTGTAGTCGTCATCGACCTTGCCCTCGTCCTCGCCAGAAAATTTAATGCCGAACACCGACCGCAGCACCAGTTCATCATTAACGGCGGTGGTTTTCATGACGGTCGAATGATGAGTCGCCCCTGTTTTACGATCATGGAGTTTAACGACTGTTTTGGCATCCCACAATTCCATGCTGATATTCATGGTTAGGTTGACTTCCGAACCAATCGGAACCGGAATATCGCGATTTTTGGGCAGGCGCTCGCCATTGACGAATGTGCCGTTTTTGCCGCCAAGATCGCGGATAAAGAAAGTGTTTTTGCGCAGCATAATCATGCAGTGACGCGGGCTGATGAACGGTTTATCAATCACATACTGGCAGGATGCATCGCGCCCGATGACAAATTCAGCATCGTTGATGTGGATTTCGGTCACTTCAAGGCCGCTGATGGTCACCAAACGTCCAAGTAAAGTATCTTCATCATCGCCGGAAGGGGGTGCGGCAGGAAGGGGGGCAGTGGCCTCAACCGGAAACAGCGCGGCAGCAGGCGGCGGGGCAGCCGCTTCGACCGGCTGTTGGTAAGCCATCTCGACCATCCGCGCTTGACGGCGGCGCAACCGTCCCAGCGCCAACAGCAGGAACACCACCACCAAGATCAAGGCCATCACCAACGCGGCGAGGGTCGAAAGCAGCAAATTATCGGCAACACTGCCAGCGATGAGGCCGCTGTTGGTGCTGGTGCTGCTCACATTGGACACGGTCTCAACCACATCGGTCGGCAGTGGCGGCGGCGGCAGGGCAGCCACCGTCAGTTGGGCTTGCTGGGTATCGCTGCCACTCAAGCCCAGCGCATCAGCCGCCGTGATCTTCAGTTCAATGGTAGAGACTGTTTCAGGCGTGGTGTAATCGTCGAATGTCCACGGGATGCTGTAATTGCCGCTGCCATCGGGGGCAGGGGCGGTAATCACACGCGGGGCGCGGCTGCGTCCGGTAGTGGTATCGGTTGCCACCAATTCCAACGACTTGATGCCACGGCGCACACCATCCGGAAATGTGACGGCGACGGTGATGATCTGTTCGGCAGTATCGAATACGACACGGTCGCCGCTGTAACCCGGCATCCGCACCGGCGATGGGCTGGCGGAAATAATCTTGACCTGCGGCGGCTGGAACTCTGGCGCATAGGTGAAGGATTGAGCGGCCTGTTCACCATCCGCCAAGGTGACGGTTAGGGTGACGGTGCGTTCTTTATCGAGGTTGTCGCTGGCACTCTGGTAACGCAGGGTATAAACCATGCGGCTGCTGGCGATGGCATCATATAACAGGCGGACGGTGTTGATGGCTGTCGGGGCAGGGTCGAGCGCCACGCCGGTGCCATTCTCATTGTTGGCGAACAAGCCGCCGCCGAAATTCGCCAGCGTCCGGTGTTGGACGACCGACTGCGGACGGTAGCGCTGTACCAGCACGACATTAAACGGGATACGCTGTCCGGCGAAAATGCTGGAGGCGTTGACTTCACGCGGGTCATTCAGAAACGAGCCGACATATAAGACCTGTCGTGGCACAGCCGCATCAGCCGCCTGCAGATTGGTCAGCACTGTTTTGAGGGTGGGCGTAATCAGGTAGACATCGGGTGAACGTTTGAGGCTGTCGATCACTTCCATGATGGTGGCTTGGTCGGCGGGTGTCATGACCTGCGCGGTATTGGCATCCGGCCCCAGAATGTAAAAGGTGACTTTATCCTGCGGGCGGTAATATTCGTTAAAGTAGGCATGAAGCGTGTCTTGAATCAGGTCAAGGTCGCTGCCGTTGCTCAGGTTGACGATGACCGCCAGCGTCAGCCCTAACTCGGACGTGCCGCTGATGCTCAATTGGCGGTTGGGTTCGCTCAACTTAATGCTGCTGGCAGACAGTGTGGCAGGCGAAAAACCCTGTTGATCGCTGACGCTGAATTGCAGTTCCACCTGATTATCGGTGACGGTCGGCGCGGCCTGCATCACAATTTGCGCGGCAGCACTCGACTGTGCCAAACCCATCGAGGCGGGAAGGCCGAGCAAAACGATCAATACGATAAAGTGGCAACAACGACGCAATTCAGTTCCTATCATTCATCAAATAATCATTGCCTGTAGGGACACACGGCTGTGCGCCCCTACAAAATATCATTTCGGGTTGCATCGCATTGGGCTAAAGCCACAATGCTAACCATCGGACAAGCGCACTAAAGGCGCTTCAAAAACCTGAAATCTTTCTCTCTTGGCGCTCTCAGCTCTCTTGGCATTCTTGTCGATTTGCTTTTCTCTAAACCCTCTGTGCCTGTGTGGTGAAAGTTCATTTCTCATTGCATCTGCCGCCGCATCGACACAAAGCTATCGAACGAAGCGCGCGCCGAAACATTCTGCGCGGCATCGACCAGCAGCAGACTATAAGCCGCCATCTCCACGCCGTTGCCGACGCTGGTGGTGTTGGCAAAATTGAGATTCCACAGGAACATATTGTCCACGAAACCCAGTGCTTGACCGATCTGGAAGGCTTTCAGGTTGTAGTCGGCCTGCTTGGTGGTGGTGTTATAACTCATCCACGCCTCAGGCGGCGCACCAACGAAGCCGTCCCACGTCCCCCACCCAAATTCGGTTGACCAGAGTTTGGCGTTTCTGTGCCCAAATTGCAACATGATCTGGCGATAAGCCAGCAGCGTATCCAGAAAGAAGAACTGCGGCTGGTCATCCCAACCCTGACCATCGACCTTGTTACAGCAGCGCACATCGGGCGGGTTGCCCCAACCGAAGGGATGGACACCGACGCGCACATCAAAATTCGCCAGTCCTGCGCGATACATCTGGCGCAAGTATTCACGGTCGTCCAGACTAACCGCCGTATCGGATGACGGGGCGAGTCCGGCGCTGATGACGATGATCGACGGTGAGTAACTGCGGACGGCGGTATAAGCCGGTTTGAACAGCAACATATAACCTTCGCCAGAGAAGGGCAGGCTGCCCGCCCATTCACGTTTGAGGTTAGGTTCGTTCCAGATTTCGATGGCGTTGATGTTGGGGCCGATTTGCGCCAGCAGCAGCGTGATAAACTGCGCCAGATCATTCGGATCATCCGGCGGGCCATCTTCCTGCCGCGAACTGCGCGCCCAATCCGGTGCTTTGGCGATACTGAGCATGACGCGGTAGCCATTTTTACGGGCTTCGTTGATGTGCGCTTGCAGTTTGATGAACTCGCCGCCCAACGTCCCGCGTGAGGGTTCGAGTGATTTCCAACTGGCTTGCAGCTTAATCCAACCGACGTTCAAGGACTTGGAAGCCGCCATCACATTCTGCCAGCCGGAATCTTCGACATTCCAATCCAACTGGATGCCCATCTGGTCGGACTTAAAGGCGGTGACCATCGGCGGCGGGTCGCTGATAACGATCGGCGCGACATTGCTCATGGCAACCGGTGCTGCGCCACTGCCATCGGCAGGCGCGAGGTAATAGGCATCGGCTTCACCTTCGGCTGTCCAGCCTTTCAGCCCGTTCCAATCAACCTGCCACCAGCGAATCTTATCTTCAGCATCGCACTCCGGCCCACCGATGACGATGAAACGGGTGGTGGGTGGCATGTAGCCGATGATCTCGTTGACCTTGCCGGGGCCGGAACGCACACGGTTGGCAACACCACCTTCAGTGACGATACCGGCGATACCAACCTTCATTTGCGACGGTGTCGGTGAGCCGGGGCAAATATCGCCATCGGTTCCCGGTATGGTCGGGATGGGCAGCGGTGTCGGTGTCGCCCGTTCCAGCGGATACGGATCGAGGTTATCCGGCACACCGTCGCCATCGGTATCACGGTTGAGCGGATCAGTACCGATTTTAATTTCCTGACCATCAATCAAGCTGTCACCATCGGTGTCACGGTTGAGCGGATTGGTATGCCAGACCTTGATTTCTTCACCGTCCGTCAGCCCATCACCATCGGTATCGGGGATATTGGGGTCAGTCCCAATCGCCGCCTCACGGATATTGGATAGGCCATCTTGGTCGGTATCCGCTTCGACCAGAGCGGTGGCGGTGGCGCTGGTGAATGTCGAGGCTGCCACGACAGTTCCGGTCGCATTCTGATTATTGGTATTAACCGCACTCAACACGCCGATGGCTCCGGCGATGATACAGGCCAGCAGCAGCAGCAAGACGCAGCCGATCATCAACGATGAAATGCGCGACGGGACGATCAGCTCACCGGATTGCGTCTGCGGCAGGCTTTGTTCCTGCGGCACGGCGCTGACGGTGATTTCAAACGGATAGGTTTCCGGCCTGCCAAAAAGATGACGCTTTTTCGGCACAGGGCGCAGCGTCACCCGTTCGGTTTGACCGGGGGCGAGTGTGTACTGCTTGCCTTCCATCTCGAACTGGATGGCCTGTTCACGATCCCGCGCCTGAATGGTATAGGTCGCAAAGGTATTGCCGGTATTGCTGATGCTCAGTTCGGTGCGCCGCGCCCCTTTGATGCGCTCCGGTTCAAGGTCGGTAATGAAGTTATAAAACGGCTCGACTTGCAGCTCACCCTGAATACTGGGGGAGTTGATGCCCTGTGCGCGGGCAACCACCCGCACCTCGAAGGCATGACCACCCGCGCTGCTGGTGGTATTCAACGGCGGATGAAATGTCACCGATGTGGTATCCCGTTTGGAGGGCAGCAGATACAACGAATCGGCAGGCTGCGTCACCCAATTGGCAGGCAGTCCCACCACCTCGACACGGAAATGATCGACCACATCACTGCGGTTGATGACCTCTATCGGCAGCGTCGTACTCGAACCGGGGATGACCTGCAACAGTGATCCGTTGACGGTCACGCCGATTTTTTCAAGTTCGGCAGGTGGTGGCGGCGGTGGGGGAGGGGCCAGCACTACTGCACCATCACCCCCATCGGTACTGAACTCGCCTTCATCAACGGTGACACGCTTCCGGCGGTAAACTTTGGCATCGGGGTCTTCGGCTTCTTCAATCCGCAGCCAGAAGTTACCGATGCGCAGCGTTTCGCTCTTTTCCCAGATTTCAGCGATGTTGTTGATCAGCCGGTAATTGCCGACGTAAGTTCCGTTCTTCGAGCCAATATCAAGGATGCGGTAGGTATTGCCAAGGCCGCGTTCCAAACGCACATGACGGCGCGAGACTTTATCGCTCGGCAGCACAATATCCACTTCAGGATCGCGCCCGATGGTGACGACATTCTTTTCCATCGGGATGACCCGCGTCGGGAATTCTTCGCTGTAGATCACCAACCGGTCAATATCGGTACGCTCACCAATATCGGGATAACGGGTTGCCAGCGGCATAAAAGCCGGCAGCGGCTTGGGCATCACGACCGTCATCTGGTTATCGACCACCACACTGGCGAAGCGTGACGAGCCTACACCCTCACTGGTGGCGGCGATGCCGGTGCGCTGGAGCGCCCGCGACAAATCACCCGCCGTTTGGAAGCGGTTGTTGGCGTTCTTTTCCAGTGTGCGCAGGACGATCTTTTCCAGATCATCCGGTATTTCTTCGCGGAAATCCGACGGTGTTTGCAGCGGTTCGCGGGCATGCATCCGTACTGCTTCGGCAATCGAACGCGGCTGATAGGGCGGCTTGCCGATCAACATTTCGTAGAGCAGCACACCCAGCTCATAAATATCGCTGCGCAGGTCAACCCGTTCGCCCAAACATTGTTCCGGCGACATATACGGGAAGTCGGTATCCGGCTTATCGGTGACGAAAATCTCACCGGTACTCGATTGCTGGGCAACCGTGAAATCAGTCAGCACCGGTTGATAGCGCACAATCGGCCCGATGACCGCGCTGGTTTTCAGCACCACACTTTCCGGCTTGAGGTCGCGGTGAATCATGCCTTGCTGGTGGGCATAATGCATCCCGTCGGCAAGCTGCACCGTCAGGCTGACGACTTCCGACAGATCAATCTGCTTGTTCTGTTCTTTGAGGCGGTTGATGTACTGGCGCAAACTGGAACCGGTGATGAGTTCCATCACCATGAACAACTCGTTATCCACATTGTCGTACGACAGCACATGGACGATATTCGGATGATCCAAACGGCTGAGCATCCGCGCCTCTTGCAAGAAACGCTGCTTGAGCGCGTCTTCCGAAGCCAGATTAGGATGCATGATCTTGAGGGCGACGGTGCGTTCCAGCGGCAGTTCGGTGGCTTTATAGACACCGGTCATGCTGTTCTGGCCTAGAAAGCGGTCAATCCGGTAATTCTTGATGCGCTTGCCGACCAACCCGCGTGAGTCTTTCAGCCCCGTACCCTGAAGCATTTCGATCTCGCGGGTTCCGCGCTCGAACTTCATCCAGTAGTGCGCCATGCGGACGATTTCTTCCGGTTCCCAGAGTACCTGCGTATTAGGAACCAGCAGCGTATCGCCCACCCACGTCCCGTTCATCGAGTTCAAGTCGGTGATATACAGGTTGCCGTCGGCTTTGGCTTCAAGGCGGGCTTGGCGACGCGAGGCACGCTTGCCACTCAGGACGATGTTCTGGTCATCGTCGCGCCCGATCTCAATAATTTCAGTGTCGATTTTGATAATCTGAAGCGGATATTCTTCGCTGAACAGAATCAGGCGGTCACTCGCCCGCAGTTCCAAACTTAACGGCGGTGGTGAGAAGGGCGGCATCTCCATCGGCAGCGGCTTGGGCATCGCCACCGTTTCAAAGGCCGTCATATCAAACTCGCCGGTATCGACCTTGCTGGGGACAGGCAGTACCGCGCCCGGTGGCAGTTCGCGCTTCGGCTCGTACTCCATCCAGTAGCCGCCAATGCGGATAATCTGGTCGGCTTGCAACTGCACCGGTTGGTTCGGCGGGATGCGCTGATCACCGATCAACACACCGTTGGTTGATCCCAGATCAGTCACATAAAACGCGCCATCCTCCAAGCGTTCGACACGGGCATGACGGCGCGAAATTTCGCCACCTTCCAGCACGATGTCGCGGTTCTTGGCGCGTCCGATGCTCAGGTGATCTTTATCCAGCTTGGCGGTAATCGTCGGTGAATCTTCGCTGAAAAATACCAGCCGGTCAAAGCCCATCTGGTCGGCGGTCAAATACGGCGGTGTATAACGCGGCTTGTCTTTGGGTGGGATTTCAAAAGCCTGCGTGACCATCTCGTCATCAAACAGGTGTGTATCCGGCGGCGGGGCTTGCTCCACCACTTCCGGCGGATTCGTATCCAACGCCGCTAATTCTTCGGCTGCCACCGCGAGTTCGGCTTCGGTCGGTTCGGGCTTCAACAGCAGCTGCATCCAGTAATCGCCCAAACGCACCGTCATATCCGCGTTGAGGATAATCGGTGAATCGGGCGTGATGCGTTCGTCGCCCAGCCAGACCCCATTAGCCGAATTCATATCGGTGATGTAATAGCGCCCGTTCGGTTTGCGTTCGATCTGCACATGATTGCGCGAAGCCATCGTGCCTTGCAGCACAATCGTCCGGTTGGGCGCGCGCCCGATGCTGACAATCGGCTTATCCAAATTTGCCACAAAGGTCGGCAGCTCGCGGTTATAAAACACCAGCCGGTCAAACTGCGGCGGTTCGTCATCATCCGGTCGCGGTAAATCTTCGTCAATCGCTTGGGGCAGCGCCGTTTCCATGATCGACGTTGAAAGATCAGTCGGTAGGTTATCCTCAACACCGCTGCTGCCGCTCGTCTTGGCGATGATGACCGGACGCACAACCTTCTTTTCGACCGGCTTTTGCAGGGCAGCCAACGCCTCGCTCAGTTCGCGGGCAGTCTGGTAACGAAAGTTGGGGTCTTTTGCCAGTGCCTTGACGATAATTTCTTCAAGCTCTGGCGGGAAGTTGGCCTGTATTGCCGACGGTAACGTCAGCGCTTCGCGGGCGTGCATCCGCGCCGCTTCGGCAATCGACTTGGGATGATACGGCAGCCGACCCACCGCCAGCTCGTACAACATGATCCCCAGCGCATAAATATCACTGCGCGAGTCCACGTTTTCCGCCAGACACTGCTCCGGCGACATATAGGGATAGGTGCCGATTGGCTGCTGGTCGGTAATGGCGTTCTCGCCGCTGCTGGTGAGCTTCGCCAGACCAAAATCGGTCACAATCGGGCGGTAATTGAGGCGCTCACCATCCGGCTCTGGCTTGAGCATGACATTATCCGGCTTCAGATCACGGTGAACCATGCCGGTGCGGTGGGCATAATCCAGCGCATCCGCCAGTTGGCGAATGACCTCAATCGCTTCTTGATAATCAACAAACTTATTTTCTTCGTGCAGGCGCTTGACGTATTGGCGCAGGTTGCCGCCAATAAACAATTCCATCACCAGAAATAAATTATTCTCTGTGTTATTAAAAGAAAGAACCCGAACGATGTTCGGGTGGTCGAGGTGGGCAGCAGCCCGCGCTTCCTGCAAAAATCGCTGCTGGAAACTGGTTTGTGAAGCCAGATGCGGGTGCATGATCTTTATCGCAACCTGCCGCTGGAGCTTCAGGTCAGTTGCTTTATATACTGCCGCCATACCGCCTTGACCCAGCACAAGCTCAATGCGGTAATTTTCAATTATCTTGCCGATCATTCCTTTGTCTGGCATCTTACTTCCCTGAGTGCAGTGCTGGTGTTGCTATCACTATCTTAAACGCTGATGTTTGGTCTTTCGTCTGAAACAAGGGGCTTAAGCCCCTTGTTGATACTATCTCGCCCGCTGTCAACCATTTTCAGGGGAGCGAAACTTTTCATATTTGTGATTTGATGTCCACGTAATACAGGGCTTTGTTTACCCTTATTCTTCGTCAGCTTTGGCCTTAACGCCCGCGCCGCCCTGTTGGACGACATGCGTCAGTTCGTGTGCCAATAACTTTTGACCATCGGCTGAACCGGGATTGTACTCGCCCTGACGAAAAAAGATATCATTTCCGGTGGTAAAAGCCCGCGCCCCGACTTCTTTATTCAGATTGTCGGATTGTGAGTCGGTGTGAACGTTGACCCCGCTGAAGTCGTGTCCCATCGTCGATTCGAACATCTGACGGTTCACATCCGGTATGGCTTGCCCGCCGCCGGACTGGGCGCTGATCTGCTGTTCAACATCTTTGCCCACTTCAAAGCTGCCGCTCATATCGACTGGCTGCTCATCTTCTTCGCGCTGAATATGGTCGGCGCGTTTCATTTGCAGTTCGTCTTCTTCACCTTCACGCTGAATATGGTCGGCGCGTTTCATTTGCAGTTCGTCTTCTTCGCCTTCACGCTGGATGGTGTTGATGCGCTTGCCTTGCAGCAGTTCTTCTTCCTCGGCGCGTTGAATAGTGCTGATGCGCTTGCCTTGCAGCAGTTCTTCTTCCTCGGCGCGTTGAATGGTGCTGATGCGCTTGCCCTGTAACAGTTCTTCTTCCTCGGCGCGTTGAATAGTGCTGATGCGCTTGCCTTGCAGCAGTTCTTCTTCTTCTGGCCCTGCACGTTGGATGCTATCCACGCGCTTCATTTGCATCTCTTCTTCGTCACCGTCACGCTGAATCGTGTCGCGTTTTGCCATGACCTGTTCAGCCACGCTGTCCGCTTCCTGTTCATAGGCATCATCAGCCGCACCAACCGTCATCTTGGCCTGCACCGTCGTGCCTGAGTGCTGATGAATGGCGACCGTTTTGTCCGACAACATGCGCTGCACCGCCTGATTACCGACCAGACGCTGCAAGCGAATCAGGTCATCAGTCGTACCCTCAGCCGGCGTAGGGGTCGCTTTTTCTGTAACCTGAGGTTTGCGGCTGCTCTTTTGCAGGGCTTCTTTCATTTGATGCTCGGACATAATGCGGCCTCCATCATTTTAACTTCTATTGCCAATAAGAGACTTTTACAGTCTCCCGGTTTCCTTGTCCCAACTGTGTTCCTCCCTTATTTACGGGGAGGGCAGGGGTGCGGGTTCTTAAACAATTTCGAGCGTATACGATGCAAAAGCAGGCTTCTGCGAATTAATAAGACGGTTCGCCACTTCGGGATCGAGTTCTGTCTGTGTTTGGCTTAGTGGTAATCTTACCACGAAGTGACACACCTCATTCTCGATGATTTCTGGCTGTACTCCGAAATACAATTCCAGCAGTCGTTGTAAACCGGCAGGTGTGCCACGCCGCATGAACAACCAACCAATCTGGCGCATGATTTCGCGCTGGCGTTCGATGGGCAGTTCCGGCAGCAGCAGCATATCAAACCAGCTTGCCATCCACTGTAACCACGCCTGCGGGGCAATATCCGGCGACAGGTATAAATCGAAGTTGTCGATCATCCACGTCAGCGGGTTAAAAATCGACTCAAAGATCAGCAAATAGCGTCCCAAAAATTCATCTTCGGAATACACCGCCGGTAAATATTGCAGCCATGTGCTTTGTTCACCGAAGGTCTGCACCGGCAGCTTGAGTTTTTGGCGGTCAACCACTGGCAGCGTCCCCGCCCGTCCGGCTTCGGCAGGGGCGGTTAATCCGACTTCGGGGTAAACCAGTTCCACGAATGTGAACAGATACGGCCCGCAGCGGATGACATCACCCTCGCTCAAAACCTGCGGCACACGGGAAGGAATACGCGCTTCGTTGAACCACACACCGTTACTGCTGTTCAGGTCTTCAACCAGATATTTATCATCATCGCGCCACAAAATCCGCATATGCTGACGGCTGAGTTCGCGGTGGTTCAACATCAGGTTGTTGTCCGCCCCGCGCCCGACGCGTAATCCCTGCCGCCCGATAATGATTTCGTCGCGATCCAAATCCGGGCCGGTGATCTTAAACAGCGCTTTTATTTCATCCATACAAACTCTATTTCCCTATCGCCTTTTGCAAAACACGGACGCACTGTAGCGCGTCCCAACTTGGCGTTATGGCTGCCTCTTGGCGGTTAAAATTGTAATAGTCTCCGTAATTGTTACCTGTTATCGCCTGTTTATCAGGTTTACTCGACCACTACCGTATGCTGATACGACACCACCACGCCATGTGCTGGCAGCAAAATTTCTTGTGTTTCTGCCGACCGTGTAAACCAACGCTTATCGTAGTTGATCGGATACAACTTGACTGACCGGATGAAGCTGACACCCTCGATGGTGGATAAGACCGCCATCACATCCGAAACGAACAGATCACGCCCAAACGCCCAGCCTTTGCCATCCATCCCGCCGCTGAGTGGATTAATAAACTCGAACAGCCGATTTTCCACCGCCTGCCGCACCTTATCCATATCGTAATGCTGTGCAGCCCGCAGCCTCACCTCGGTTTCGACCCACTGATAAGCCGGTGGCACAACTTCTAATTGGGTCGAAAGCAAACGCCGTTCATCCAGATACACCTGAATGGTATTGCGCAGTTCTTCGCTGAGTTCCAAACTTTCCGGCGCAATAAAACCACCCAATCGTGGAATTTTGGGAATGGTCAAAATTTGAATTTCGCCCCGGTTGGTTTGTGGTGGCTGCAAACAAAAGACCCGCCCAACCATGCCCGGTGCTGCTTCTCGTGCCAGATATTCGAAATCGGAAGTCGTTACTGCCCGTTGTAACGTGCGCAAAAATCCCGGCACACGCATCTTGGCGTATTCGATATCCTCGGCATTTTTACCGCCGCTGGCT
Source organism: Aggregatilineales bacterium (assembly GCA_038251045.1). GTDB lineage: Bacteria > Chloroflexota > Anaerolineae > Aggregatilineales > Phototrophicaceae > CFX2. Next base: position 20,269 of record JBBSBS010000039.1, read on the forward strand.
GCCACACGGTTGGTCACACGGTCAATGTAGGGCAGGGCAGTTTTGAGAACCGTCAACGTATGGGCTGCCACATTACCGACCAAACCGCCGCCATAACGGTAAGCCGACATTAAGATCATGGCATTCTTGGCTGGCAGCGCACCAAAACGGTGAATAGAACCGTCACGCTGTGGCATGGCTGGCCCCAACCGGACTTCACCTGTGCCGCTGTCAATCGTGTAGTGTTTATCGTTGGCTGTCGAGCTGGAAAAATCCGCCACTTCATGCCAGCGTTCTTCTGCGCCGTCTTCGTGCTTCACCACCAGATAATCTTCGGATGCTGCACGGGCAATCACCGGCTGATGTGCCAGATAAAAGCGCTGACCGGGTGTTCCGTCCGAACGTCCCATCACCTCGTTGTAAACACGGGTCACGTTGGTCGCGCCAATCGTCCCGCCCCAACTGGAAACTTCCAGCCGGTTGATTTGTGGGCTGACATTATAAGATGTCTCGGTGTCGTCGTATTCCAAACGGCAGCGTACCCAATAAGCCAGTTGATCGTTACGGCTGGCACGCCGCAGTTGGGGCAAATGCAGCCGGATAACGCCGCCGATGTTCAAGCCCAAGGTGCTGTCGTAATCCACATCGAGCTTGACCCATGCTTGGTCGGTTCCTGAACCCATCACTTCCCAGACATAGGGTGGATGATTGGGATCAACGCCTGCGCCTTCTGCCACATCCACTTCAAGCTGGATGCCCAGAATATGGTTGCTGATATCTTCGTCGAAGCCTAAGTAAAGCGCATCATTGTTGGTAGGTGGCTTGGAGGCGAACACCGGAAATTTCTCCAGCGCATTCTGGATGTTCGCCGCGTTATGCAGGGTGAAAGTACGGCCTTCTTCCGAACCGGAACTGGTCATCACATGACCTAACTTCGGCACTTTAATTTCCATCGTCCCATCGGTCGAGAAAATAATCGCCGGTTCAGTTTCGGTACGTACCGTCGAAACCTCGGTTCCGTTGGGCAAAGTAATGGCATTGGGTTGTGGTGCGCTCAACCAGAATGTGACCTGTGCACGGGCAGGCTCGGCTTCTTCCAGATGCATCCCGATCAGTTCCATAAACTTGACGTAATGCTTATCCGGCACGCGGTTCAAACGGTACAGGACAATATCGGTCATCCAAGCGAACAACTCGATCAGCGTAATGCCGGGGTCGCTCAGGTTATGATCTGTCCATTCAGGCGTATACAACGGTATACGTGCCCGCGCTTCTTCAACAATATCATTAAAACTACGGTCATCTAACCGTGGTGTCTCAAATCCCATGAATACCTTCTTTTATTGCGGTAGCAAATAATAGGGATAAACCAAACTGCGTGGATCATGTTGATCCTTGAGGGTGTACGAAATATTGATGACCAATTCGCCGTGGTCATAATCACCGAGGGACACATCCACTTTTTCAAGTGTGATGCGCGGCTCCCACCGTTCCAGCGCCTCGGTCACATAACGTTCGGCGATGGCGGCTGTATGCAAATTGATAGGCCAGAAAATCAGCGAATGAATCTCGCAGCCAAAATCCGGTCGCATCACACGTTCGCCGGGAACCGTATAAATAATCACATAAATCGACTGTCGGATCGCCGCGTGATCTTGCGTCAATACAAAATGGTTGCGGTCGCCCAGATGAGGCGGGAATGCCCAACGCCGACCTGTAATATCACTCACAATAACAATCCTTTAGTCATAATCGCATCCACAGACCTTTTAATTGATGTTGACGACAGCACCCTTAACCGTCAACGGGCCGCTGGCTTCCACCTTGCCCAGCCCGCCCTTGACCTCAAATTGGGTCTTACCGTTGATCGAAACCTGTGCGCCTTCCATCGACACATTACCGGTGGCTTTCAGGTTCAGGTTGCCGGTAGCGGTAATATCAATATCCGCCTTGCTCTCGATGGTGATTTTTTTTGCAGTTTCATCAAACTTGATGTTGGTGTTGGCATCCGCGCCGATAATCTCAATCGTCTTGGCGCTGCTGCTATCCGTCAGCCGGATGATATGCCCTAGCCGTGTTTTCAAGGTGCGGACTTCCACGTTACCACCCTTTACGGCGGTGGCAGTCGTTTCCGGCATGGCATCTTTGCCATTCCACACTGCCCCGACGATGTAGGGGTAATCAAAATCGCCGTGTTCAAAGGCCACCAAGACCTCATCATTGACTTCCGGCAGCCACAAAAACCCGCGTGTCGCCCCCGCGCCCATGCCGCTAACGCGCGCCCAGTTACTTTCCAGCGTGTCATCCAACCACGGGAATTTAACCTTCACCCGCGCCATATTATCGGGATCATTGTTGTTGGTCACAATGGCGGTGACGATGCCACCCCATAGTTGTCCGGTGCGCTGTTCGGAATTCGACTGGTCAACCAGATCAGACATCGTCTGCGCCCGCGTACCCTGTACCGTAAAGTGGGTGTCATAGCCTTCAGGCCCATAGGTGTGGCGAGCCGTCGTGACGATATAACTGCCGCTAAATTTGGTACCTACGTTCTCGATTTTGACTTTAACGCCGGCTTTGATCGTTGCACTACCGAAAGCAGTGCCTTCGGCTTCCAGAAAGCCTGCGTTAATGTCGTCGAGAATAGCCTGTGCCATCGTATCCGCTTCCTGCTGTGTGCGAACCGGATGGCGAATTTCCAGCACTTCGGCAGCGCTAAAAGCGCTTTGTGACAGCGAACCACCCCAACCGGATATACCGGTACTTGGAGAACTGGTACTGCTCGTAGCCTGCCCGATAATGGCCTTCTTTTGAACTGGATCCCAGCCCCGAACCTTGACGGTGTTGGCTTGTTTGGTCAATGACATGCGGGGGTGGAAACTGCGCATTTCATGCCCCCACCGTAATGTCACCGCCGGCGGGGAAGTCGGGGCTTTGCGGAAATAGAGCTTATTGTCATCCACAAAAACTTCAAAATTATTGCGCCGTGCGCGTTCATGGAGGAAGGCCCAGTCGTTGACCGCGTATTGGAAAACATGGTCATGAACCTGTGAGGTGGAATCCACCTGCGCGCTTAAACCGGCTTCTTGTGCAATCTTTTTAACAATGTCGCTGTCGGTAGCCTGAACAAAAACCCGGCTCTTGGTTCCCCGATTTAACCGGTGGCCTTTGTCATAGCCGCGCACGACCATGATACTGGTTAATGTCTCCGTAAATTCGGGCTCAATCGCCGTGATTTCCCCTTTAAACACCGAAGTCAATGTCGCAGTCGAATTCCCGATAATGATTTCAATGGCATTTCCTGCTTTAAATGTTTCGTCATCAATTAATTTTAGACGGTCATCGTGAAAACGCAGTGTAAACATACTGGGTAAATACAGGCTAGTTTCAACCTCGGCATCCAACAGCACATCCATGATCTCATTACTAAGGTTCGCGCCGCTGACCTTAATTTGAATCTGGTTGACTAACGGTGGAGTTTCAGTAGGCATCGGCTTAGTCCATCTTCAATTTGGTACCCGTCGGCACCTTCAACGGATTGTCTATGTTATTTTTCTCGGCCACTTTTCGCTGGTCATTCGGGTTTTTGGTCATGTTATCCAAGCGCTGCCCTTGGACAGCGGTAACGGGTGCGTTGGCCGGGGCGCTGCCGCCTGCCTGTGCTTTGCCGGTTTCGCCGGGGTCATCCAAATATTGTTGCAAGTCAACATCAACCACGCAGCGCAGCGGGATGCCGGTATCGGTAAACAGTGTGAAATGTTGTGACAGGGTTTTGATGACGGCCTTAAAGTGCAGCTTGCCCCAATCAAAAGCCACCGTTGGCGGCTGACCTTTGCCGGTTTTGGCATCCACCTTGGCTTCATTAATCAGCACCATTTTCCACAGCTTATCGGTAAAGTTTCGTACATCTTTGCCTGTGGCCTGACTGTCGAAGTGCAGCGTCAGCTTGAGCGCAATCGCTCCACCTTGTTGAAAGTTGATATACGGTAGGTTTTGACCGGTAACCGGTTTATCCTGCCATGTATTGCTTTTGCTCAAGGTGTACTCAAACGGATTGAACATGAAGTTGACGATTTCATTCGTGTCCAGATTGGTGAGGGTTGCCGGTGCAAGGCCACCCTTTGTCAGATTCAGATCAGCCATAAAACAATTTCCTTTTACAAACGATCACTTCGTTCGCGTTCGATTCGCAGCCGGTTTTGCAGCTTCTTATAAACATCCCGCGCCAAGCGCTCGACATCAAAATCCATCTCACCCTCGGACTCGCCCTGTTCCGGTTGTTCGTCGTTGGTGATCGCTCGTTGAATCTGCGGTACAGCTACTTCCTGCCGTTGGATGCTTTGCGGTGCGGCGGTTCGTGTCATTGTCGGCGCGGGGGCAGGGGAGCTTGCAGAATCCGATGATGTACTGCTGCGTGGTGGCGACACACTGGCTAACAGGCTCAACAGTGCCTCATCAACCGCCTGACGATTTGGTGAACTGCTGACAGGCGCTTCTGCCCGCTGGATCGCTTCGGCGGTATTTAGCTGTGGCGGCTGAACAGGCTCAGCCATATCATCCCCGGTGGGCGGCCTCGCGGCATTGAGCGCCTCAAACAGATCAACCGCATGGGTTTGATGGGTAGGCACGGATGCGGGTGATTGCGTGACAGGCGCTTCCGCACGTTGAATAATCTCAGCGATGCTTGGCGTGGTTGGCTGTATCGGTGCGTCCTCAGACTGGCTAGCGACGGGTGGCTGCGTAACAGGTGCTTCCGCGCGTTGAATGATTTCGGCGGCAGTTGGCGTAATCGATGTGTCCTCAACCGGCGTATTGGCTGACGACAGTGGATTGACGACTGTCGGCTGCGTAACCGGTGCTTCTGCACGCTGAATGATCTCGGCGGCAGTTGGCGTAGTCGGAGGCACAGATGCACGTGTGTCTTCAACCGGTGTATCGACTAGCGATTGCGTAACTGGTGTTTCTGCGCGTTGAATGATTTCGGCGGCAGTTGGCGTAGTCGGCGTGTCCTCAACGGGTGTATTGGCTGGCGATTGCGTAACTGGTGCTTCTGCGCGTTGAATGATTTCGGCGGCACTCGGCGTAGTCGATGTGTCCTCAACCGGTGTATTGGCTGACGACAGTGGATTGACGACTGTCGACTGCGTAACCGGTGCTTCTGCACGCTGAATGATCTCGGCGGTAAACGGACGTGTGTCCTCAACCGGCGTATTGGCTGGCGATTGAGAACTGCTAACAGGCGCTTCCGCACGTTGAATAATCTCGGCGGTAAACGGACGTGTGTCTTCAACGGGTGTATTGGCTGACGACAGTGGATTGATGACTGTCGGCTGCGTAACTGGTGCTTCTGCACGCTGAATGATCTCGGCGGCAGTTGGCGTGGTCGATGTGTCCTCAACCGGTGTATCGACTAGCGATTGTGGACTGACGATTGGCAACTGAGAACTGCTAACCGGAGCTTCCGCACGTTGAATAATCTCGGCGGCAGTTGGCGTAATCGATGTGTCCTCAACCGGTGTATTGGCTGGCGATTGTGGGCTGACTACGGGTGGCTGTGGACTGCTAACCGGAGCTTCCGCACGTTGAATAATCTCGGCAGCAGTTGGCGTGGTCGGCGGCACAGCCGCACGTGTGTCCTCAACCGGTGTATCTACTGGCGATTGTGGACTGCTAACCGGCGCTTCTGCCCGTTGAATAATCTCGGCGGCAGTTGGCGGAACGGGCGCACGTGTGTCTTCAACCGGTGTATCTACTGGCGATTGTGGACTGACGACTGTCGGCTGAGAACTGCTAACCGGTGCTTCCGCACGTTGAATAATCTCGGCGGCAGTTGGCGGAACGGGCGCACGTGTGTCCTCAACCGGCGTATTGGCTGGTGACGGTGGACTGACGATTGGTGGCTGAGAACTGCTAACCGGTGCTTCCGCACGTTGAATAATCTCGGCGGTGTTTGGCGTGGTCGGCGGAACAGCCGCACGTGTGTCCTCAACCGGCGTATTGGTTGGCGACTGTGGACTGCTAACCGGTGCTTCTGCACGTTGAATAATCTCGGCGGCAGTTGGCGGAACGGGCGCACGTGTGTCTTCAACCGGTGTATCTACTGGCGATTGTGGACTGACGACTGTCGGATGAGAACTGCTAACCGGTGCTTCCGCGCGTTGAATGATTTCGGCGGCAGTTGGCGTAATCGGCACGTCCTCAACCGATGTATTGGCTGGCGATTGTGGGCTGACGACCGGCGGCTGAGAACTGCTAACAGGGGCTTC
>JBBSBS010000040.1:0-24701 GCA_038251045.1 Aggregatilineales bacterium
CATATATCAAGCATAGCATTGACATTCGAGTTCAATCCAGGCATTGATGTTCTGCGCACTGGCTTATTAATCCTATGCCTCGGCATGATATTGGCAAGTATTCTGTTCAAGAATCATTTGTTCGCGGCGCTCTCGCTGGGTGTCGCTGGGTATAGTGTAGGTGGCTTATTTTTGATCGAACCTGCGCCAGATGTTGCCCTGGTGCAGTTCATGGTGGAAACCATCGGCTCTGTACTGCTGATCGTCATGCTGGCGCGTATTCGCTCGGTAGAACGCAAACAAGCGATTGACTCGCTGTGGAATCAGTCCCGGGTCGGTTTAGTGCGGGATGTGCTGATTGCAGCAGGCATCGGGATTGGTGTCGGCTTGTTTGTTCTTGCCGCACTTACCAACCGTCCGCAACCGGAAAGCATCGCGACATGGCATTTGGAACATACCGAGGAACTGGTCGGTTTTCCGGATGTGGTTGGTGCGATTGTGACTGATTTCCGGGGAATGGATACGATTATCGAGATCGCAGTATTTAGTGTGGCAGCTCTGGGTGTAATCACCATTCTCTCCAAACCATCCGGTGGTCCGCGCTGGCCAGTAAGCATGGTTAAAGTGATTACAAGCATTCAACAAACTATCCGTAAACCGGTTCGTGAAATTGAACACATCATACCCGCGCCTTATCTTGATGATCATGATTCGCACGGCGAAGACTCGTTCCTTCAGAGTTTTTCAACGCCATTGACTCGGGTCATCACCCGAATGGTGCTGCCGCTGTCTTTGCTCATCGCGTTGGCTCACCTACTGTATGGCGGTGATGGTCCCGGCGATGGATTTACGGCGGGCGTGGTCAGTGGGTTGGGTGTCGCGCTCTGGTATATCGTTTTTGGTTATAACGAGGCTCGAACGCAGCTTTCTTGGTTGCCTGCTCGCCGTTTGATCGGATTTGGTCTCGCCCTTGTTATTGCTAATGCGGTCTTCCCCATGCTGTTTGGGCAACCGTTCTTGTCCCATGTCAATTTCGATATTCCCTTACCAGCAAAACTTCATTTGTCTTCAACATTTATATATGAAACGGGGATCTTTCTAACGGTCTTGGGAAGCATTACCACCATTATGGAAGCCATCGCCTATCCGAAAGAGGTCGAACCCTTATGAATATCATTTTTGCCGTTGCGACAGGTCTAATGTTTGCACTGGGTACTTTTCAGTTATTGCGCAGTGACATGGTGAAGTCCGCTATGGGCTTTTATATCCTGTTCACCGGTACCAATCTGTTTTTCTTCGCGGTCGGCGCGTTTAATGGACAAACCCCCGCTTATACCCAGAACGTTGATAAAACGGTCACCAGCGATCCACTCGTTCAGGCGCTTATTTTGACGGCAATCGTCATTAGTTTTGGTACTTATGCCATTTTACTGGGGCTAATTTCGGCCTCTGCTCGCCGCTACAAGACGGCTGATCTCGATACTTTGGATCAACTTAAAGGTTAATCGATGCCCAATAATCCGCTCGTCCTCGTTCCTATATTCATCCCGCTAGCGGCTGCGGCATTGTGTGTTCTGACTGCTCACTATTTGCGCGTACAGCATATTATCGGCATGACTGCCAGCACCGTAGCTTGGTTGGCAAGCTTAGCTATTCTGATCCTCAATTGGACTGATGGATTGCAAATTTACCGTATAGGAGGCTACAGCCCTCCCTATGGCATTGTTCTTGCGCCCGACATGCTCTCGGCGCTTTTCGAAGTCATGGCGACCACTGTTGTGGCCTGCGGGACATTATATATTCTGGGATGCCGTGACAAATGCATTTCGTATCCGGCGTTTATGCCCATATTCCTGTGTATGTCGGCTGGCTTGAATGGAGCATTCTATACCGGTGACATTTTCACTTTCTTTGTCTTTCAAGAACTTATGATTATGTCTTCAGTCGTGTTAGTTGCTATTTCTGATAACCGGTTGGGCGTTGAAGCTGCCATCAAGTATCTGCTTATCAGTGCAATGGGCTCCCTCTTCTTGCTATTGGGCATCGGCGCGATTTATGCCACATTTGGCACATTGACTCTCGCTGATATTGCTCGGTTGCTCGAAAGTGGTCAGCGTCCATTACTGTCACAAGCGGCTGCTGTTGTGCTGATGTGCGCTTTTCTACTCAAAAGCGCCGTATTCCCCTTTCATTTCTGGCAGCCAGATTTCCATACCGCTGCTCCCACGCCGGTTCATGCAGTCCTTTCATCGGTAGTCGTCAAAGTAGGCGTTTACGGATTAATACGTTTGACCATGCTGCTGTTCATTAACGAAGCGCCACTGGTTCGATCTCTTCTGCTTGTGCTTGGTGTCATCGGGATTTTCTTCGGTGGATTAGCGGCCTTGCGGACATATGACGCAAAACGAATGTTGGCCTATTCGACATTTGGGCAAATCGGTTTCATCTTACTAGGCATCGGTTGGGGCACACCCCTCGCACTCATTGGTGCGATTGTCTACGCCTTCAATCATTCCTTTATTAAGGCATCCCTTCTGATGATTACTGGTGCAATCGCTAGCCGGATGCCCAATAAAAGTGCCAGCTTGGTCGACATCGGTGGGGCAGGGCGCAGTATGGGTGCCATCAGCGTTCTCTACCTTTTAGGTGGTCTTGCTTTAACAGGTATTCCTCCGCTGAATGGATTTATTAGCAAATTAACGATTGTGCAGGGTGGTATTCAAGCGCAAAGCTGGTTGATCTTAGGTTTGGCGGTCGGTGCCGGTCTCATCACCTTACTGTACATGACTCGTACCTGGCAGCATATTTTTCAGAAAACGCCCGATGCCGCACTCAAACTCAAACCGGTGGGTGATAGCATCATCGCGCCAACGCTGCTCATTGGTCTGTGCGTGCTGCTGGGATTATACGCTGTTCCGTTAATTGAAGCGGCAACCATTGCCGTGTCTCGTTTAGGCGACCCCAATATTTATATCCGTGGTGTGTTGGGAGGATAAACATGATTTCAACTGCATTGTTTGCTATTCCATTTGCCGTTATCTGGATGATCGTTACATCTGGTTTAACGCCCGGTGGATTTCTAGTCGGGTACGTTCTGGGCTTCGCAATTCTTTTGAGTCTCAGGCTGGAAAATTCTCGGATTGAGTTCCGGCGGCTGCCTGACCAAATTGCGGCATTCTTCATCTATATTGTGACACTGGCTCGTGATGTCTGGTTGTGCAGTGTCGATGTTGCAAAACGGGTTCTTAACCCCAATCTGCCCCTGAATCCCGGCATCATAGAGGTGTCGACTCAGGATCCTGACCAGAGTGATTTCATAGCCGCTTTTAGTGCTCATGGCATCACCATTACCCCCGGTGAATTAGTGGTTGATTTTGAAGGTAGTCATACGATGTATGTACATTGCTTGGATGTTGATGCATCAACAAAGAATGCGGATACTGCACAGCGAAAACGCCTTAAGCTCCTTCGTCGGATTGTAGGGAGGGACTGAGAAATGGAAAATCTAGTTCAAATTGGTATTCAAGGGGCATTGGTAGTCTTAGTCTTGTTGATTATTCCATGTACCTATCGTGCTTGGATCGGGCCAACTGCTCCTGATCGATTACAAGCCATAGATGCCATTACCACGCTCCTCATTGGCATCATTATTGTGCTGGCTGTGTTGCGTAACACCGTCATGTACATTGATGTTGCAATCGCACTTGCTGCATTCGCGTTTATCGGAACAATCGCTCTCGCTCGATATATATCAGAAGGAAGGGCATTCTAAAATGGAAATCATTGGACTAATCGTTTTGTGGGGTGGCATCGGATTTTGCATCATAGGTGTCTTGGGTCTAGTCCGTATGCCGGATTTGTACTGCCGTCTACACGCTTCTGGTAAAGTATCAACAGTCGGTTTATCCGGTTTACTGCTCGGTGCAGCCCTTTTAATGCCGTCTGCGGGTCTTAAATTGCTGGCATTGGCAATATTTGCCATTCTCACTCTGCCTGTGAGCACTCATGCCATCGCCGCTGCTGCTTATCGATATGGTGGTTCTACGGACAAATATTCCCGCGATGATTTGGCTAAACATATCGCGACTGCCAATAGCGCTGCGGTAGGTGACTGATACACCGCGAACTTGGTGAATCGTTGAGCAACAATCTCATAACCGATTGAAATGCTAAAGACATAGGATGCCTGCCACCCTATGTCTTTTTATATCAATGAAACTCAGTCGTTCACGGTAGCTGGTTGAAATTCAGTTTCATGATGCACATTTTCCCATCAGATGAGAAATAGGTATATGAACCTGTGACTTGACCGCCTTCGGTAGTCAGATTGAGACTGATACCAGAATTATCAGGCTTAAAGTCGATAAAAGCCCATCCATTTGGCGCGACATCAAGGTCATACTGAGTGCTGCCACCATTGAGCGTGAGTGTGGTGTCATTAGCCGAAAGGCTTGCCTGTGTAAAATTGGGTAACATCTGTTTGAGCGCTTCCGGGCATTCCAGCATGGGCATGGGCGACCACTCGACCGAGTAATCACCAGCTTGAGATAAAGTTTGTGGCGCAGGCGTACTGATTGGTTCTAAATCTCCTGTAGTTGATTCGTTATTAAGCACAATTGGAGGTGGATTGAAAACCGGCTGTTGTGCGGCGGGCTGCACCAGTGTTAAAACACCCTGCGCACCACATGATTTTTGTTTGTCCGGGCTGGTGGCCTGCCAATTCAACCGGAAATCGTTTGTTAATCGACGTTCAAGTTCACCGGTCACATTTTGCCCGTACAATGAAAACCGTCCGCGCATCCCGTCGCCGCTAAAGCTGTAACTTTGTCCATCGACAGTTAAGTTTACGCCAGAGAAACTGGTAGGAGACACGGTAAGCGTGTCAAATGTGGGTGCATATTGTGGCGCACAAAATTGCGGGTCAAATGGCAGCCACGAAACCTTGTATTCCCCGGCGACAATCGGGTCGATGATCACATCTTCGGGCTCCGGTTGTTCGGTTGGTTCCTTACCGGTTTCTACATCAACGGGTTCACCACCTACCGTCCACACCTTAGAGTTTACATTGCAGCCAAATGCCATGCCGGGCACATATATGTCATAGTGAGTAGTGGATGTAATCGTGCAAGCACCTGCCTTTGTTATCTGCGTTACATCAAACGAACCCTCATTAATGACCGTGATGATCTTCTGTGAAGTACTGTTGTCATATCCATCCACACGTGTATCTGTTTGATAAGTATTAGGTGTGCCATTGCCGTACCAACGGTAGATCTCTGAATCAAGGCTTAATATGCCATATAAGAACGAGAAGCACACCTTTGATTGTAGTGCTGGGTCATCCGGTCGATAGACACCACCGTAACCGTCATTATCACCCCCATAACTTTCGCATCCGGACGAACGGGTGACCGTATTAGGGCCATGACTCCAGATGCCATTAAACAAATCCAGCCGTTCATCAGGAATGGACTCGAAACTACCTTCTTCGGGCTGACGAGTCGGTACTCGTGTTGGCACGCGTGTTGGGGTCATCACGCTCGTTGGATACTCATAAAGTTCCTCTGTAGGCGGGTTAGCTGTGCCAATGACCAGTATTTCTCCATTTGGCAAGTGAATACATATCCGGCAGGGTGGAAGCGGCACAAATATATCATCAAGATCAACAGATCCGGTTGGCTGTGGACTGCCAAGCTCCGAGGCTGATGCTGCCTGTACAGGATTGTCTGCGGTTAGCGTCTGGGAAGTTGATGTTTTTGGATGGGCTGCTGCGTCTTCATAGGTTGGCACGATGAGTTTGGTTTGATTAACTTCACTTACCAAAGGCGAGAGTAAACTTTCCACAATCGGAACAGGTTGACTCGGCGCGCTGGACACAGCACTATTGGAGTCGAGTTGTAAGCTGGTCTGTGCGCCCTGTGGAACGGTTGCCGCCATACCCTTAGAAGACACGATAACTGAACCCGCAAGCGTGCTCACAGTCATTTGTGAACCATTTGAAGGCGCTTGGATGAATACCGTAGAGCCAATATCCAGCTTTGCGCCGTTGATATTCAATGCGACACGCGGGCCACCGGGTGGAGATTGTATTAATAGGCCGTTAGGTGCTTCGTCGCAGGCGCTGGTATTCAGACCTGACCGGAAAAAGAATGCCTGCATCGAACCTGAAGTCGATGTGGGTTGCGCGGCATCCAATACAGGTAATGTATTTGCATCCTCGCTGGTCGAAAGGAGTGTCGCGAATACCCAACCCACAGTCTCATCAGCGAACTTAACGTGTAACCAACTGCTGTCTGCCGTGCGTCCATTAGCCACCAAAGTTGTATTCACCGCTAGACCGCTGACGACAGCCGATTCGCGCGATGGCTGCTGACGCACATTCGCATCCTGTTTGGCGGTAACAGATATAGAAACTGTATTGTTCGCGTTTGGAGAAACCCCTACCATCTCAACATCGCCAATGAGCAAGAGTGAGACATTTTGACCGGGTAGGGTATCCGGTAAATTGGCCTGAATTTTCAAAACAGCCACACCCCACTGTTGTGTAACTGTGTTCATTGAACTGAGCACCAAAGAGCGCACTTGGTTGATGTTGACGCGGTCACCCGGTTGGCTGAATAGAAAATCAGTCACATCCGGTTGAGCTTCTGCCAGCAGATTAACATTGCCATAGCACGCTTCATTGCGTCCCAAGGCAGAACAATTGTTATCAGCGGTTTGCAGCGCCTGACGTACGATAGCAGGGCAATCTTGCGCCAGCGTCATGGTTACTGTGAGGCTGAAACACAAAATGAGGCCAAGAAAGATCGGTAATCTGCGTAAACGAAACATAGTCATTTTACCTATTTTCAAGATTGAACGATTTGTCAATACGGACGTAAACCCTCTCTTTATTACTAAGAGAGGGTCATGCGATCTATTTCAATGGGATCTATCGCTTCGGTGGAATGTTGAAGCCGAACCGGAAGATGTTATCCGGATCATACTTTGCCTTGAGCTGCATCAAGCGGTTAAATTTGTCGACCGGGAAGCCGTTGCGGGTTTCCTGTCGTGACTCTTTGCCTTCAAGAAAGTTCATGTAAACACCGCCCGTAAGGTAGGGTGTTAGCGAATGTTTGAGTGCGGCAATATCGGCCTCAACCTGTTGCTCCGCGTCGGGTGCTGGAACCATAGCTACGATTTGCATAATATGGTTTGCATCACGATGACCAAAGGCATTGTTCTGGGTACGATTCACTGCGCCACCCGCATAACGGATTTCGATTTTCATTAAGCGGGATCCCACCGCGTGCTGTACTAACGTATCAATTGCCGCGTCACTCAAATCACTTAACCACGCCCCGCTGCTTTTGCCAGCCGACGGCTCTAGTGGGTCATTGCTAACCGAGTCGATTTCGCTGAACGGCAACTTGTGAAACCCGTTGACAATCGGTTGCATCCAATCAGGCCATGCTTGTGCCATCATCATTCCCATTTGCAGATCACTACCGCTGTAAACACCATTGACCATCACTACCGATTGCCCACTAAGGAAAGGTGGCAAATTAGGCATGGGTGGGAAGTTCATGATTGCAATTGAGGTTGTCCAGTCTTCGGGCAGCCAGTGAATCCACTCGCGATAGAACGTGAACACTTCTTTGGCATTTGCAGCCGGGTATATCAACGAACCGCCGTAGATTTCGGTCACCGGGTAGAGTTTGATCTTCATGCTGGTGACAATTGCAAAACTGCCGCCGCCCCCACGCAGTACCCAGTATAGATCGCTGTTTTCGGTCTCATTGGTGTGGATTAAGCGTCCATCAGCGGTAACGACTTCAAATTCGATCGCGCTATCTGTGGCCAGACCGTGCTTGCGAGCCAGCCAGCCCATACCACCACCCAATGTGTAGCCAACTGCACCAACACCCGATGATGATCCCAACAGGGGAGCTAAACCGACTGCTTGAGCCTTTTCCAAAACATTTGCCCAGATTGCCCCTGCATCTACCCACGCCGTAGCGCTGGCAGCATCAACTTCGACATTGTTCAATGTTGAGGTTACGATTAATAGAGCATCATCTGCTGGCAAGATGACTCCATGACCTGTTGCCTGTACTGCCACACCGAGTCCCATGGCACGAGCAAATGTCACCCCTTCGGCAATGTCCTGTGCGTTGGCAGCGATAAGGATGCGTGCTGGATATTGTTCGACAGTTAAATTCCATGCTTTACGTGCCGATTCATATTCGCTGTTGCCGGGAACCAGTACAGTACCCTGTACCCGATTTTGTAGTTCACCATCGTAGGTTAATGAATGGATCAATTCTGACATTACCACGTTGTTTTCCCTTTTTCACTTCGTTGTCTATGGCTTTAATCTAACCATGAGCCACATCTGCCGTCTTGCAACCTGCGGTCTATTGTGCTGCCCTTCGTCGGGTGTAGGCGGCCTCCGTCGAAAGGCGTAGTGTAAGGATTGCCTCAGACCTTTGGCGGAGGACAATCTAGGACTTTTGGCGGATACGCGATGCCGGTTGAGGTGCCATGATTAATGATCTGTTATCTGTTAAGCTATTTAGGGAAATTGCTTGATGGATAATCTATTTTTCGACTGCGCAAGCCTACTTTTACTTTGAGGTAGATCGCTTTTTAGGCAAAGGACGACATAACCATGACCATTCGTATGTTACTTGTAGACGACCACGCAGTCGTGCGTCAGGGCTTGAAGATGTTTTTTAAAGGGGAAACCGATTTTGAGATTGTTGGAGAAGCTTCCAACGGTCTGCAAGCGATTGATATGGTGCGCCAGTTAAAACCCGATGTGGTGTTGATGGATTTACTCATGCCACAAATGGGTGGTGTGGAAGCCACCGGCGTTATTCGCCGTGAGATGCCGGACACAGAAGTGATCGCCCTTACCAGCGTACTGGAAGATGCTGCGGTCGTGGGAGCAATTAAAGCTGGCGCAATCGGCTATCTGCTAAAAGATACCGATGGTCCCGAACTTTTACGCGCCATCCGCGCCGCTTCTGAAGGCCAAGTACAGCTTTCTCCAAAAGCGGCTGCCCGGTTGATACGAGAGGTTCGCATACCGGAATCGCCAGAGAAACTCACCGAGCGTGAAACCGATGTTCTCCGTTTGGTTGCACAGGGTTTAGCTAATAAGGAAATCGCCCGTAAATTGGATATTGGCGAAAAGACCGTTAAGACGCATGTCAGCAATATCTTCAGCAAACTCCATGTGGTCAGTCGAACACAGGCTGCGCTCTACGCTGCTGGAATTGGCTTAGTTGATATTTCGAAGGAATGATTATCACAGGGGGCAGGTTTGCGATACTCTGAATCCGCTAGAGCAAATCACGGGTGGACGGATTATGAAGCGGCCTCGATGGTGATCGGCATTACCTGAGAAAGGAGCTTATATATTTGCGCCCGCATTTTGATCCCTTCGACCAATTTGGTGATCTCCTCCTCAGCTAAACCGTTCAATGCTAATTGCAGAACGATCTCCTGTTTTTCAGCCAATTTCCATCGTGCTGTTGTAATTAAGCTGGTTAACGGTATTTCAAGCGCTTGCGCCGTATCTTGGCAGGCAAATGTGCAATCTGTTACCAGTGTTGCCAATAGCAAATCGCTGGGCTGGCTCAGATCGCTGATTGTATCTCTTATCATAGGTGATCCGATGACCATGTGCGTGTCACCAAAGCTGACAATTGCTTGTCGCCGGGTTCCAAAAGGGCGTGCTATGACGGAAGCAGCGTGACTAATCATAAAATAAGACTTTCTTCAGTGTTGAACGCTATGTGATAATTTTGCCACACATCACTCTTTTAGGTCTGCGTCAATCGGTAGATTTTTATCTCCTACTTTATACTGATGAATTACGATTGGGTAATCGAACACTCAACTGTGTTCCTTGACCCCTAACACTGACAATTGAGATGTTGCCACCTAGTTGGACGATGCGTTCACGCATGGAATGCAAACCCAGATGACCGGGGAATTCTTGATGGCTGTTGAATCCAATACCATCATCAAAAACATCTAACTCAAGCCCTTCATCATTTGCCCGCATCCTCAGGGTGATCTGAGTCGCATTAGCATGTTTGACGACATTATGCAGTGCCTCACGTGTTACACGGTAAAGACTTTCCTTACTGGGTAGCGAAAGATCAGGTTCGTCACTGAGTTCCAGATGAACTCGAATTCCATGCCGTGCCTGAATGGACGCACCCTGCTTGGCAAGGGCTACGACTAATCCTTCCGTTTCTAGAGACTCGGGGCGAAGTTCAAAGATCAAAGCACGCATTTCTGTCAGCCCAGCCTCTGCCAGCGTCAATACATATTCAACCGACTCGCGTACCATTTCAGGGTCTTTATCCAGATGACGGTATGCGGTTTGTGCGCCAAGACCAATGCCATATAGCGCTTGCGAAACCGAGTCGTGCAGCTCTCTTGCTAGACGTGTCCGTTCTTCCAAAGCTGCCAATTCGTGGGCGCGTAACCGGGCTTGTTCAGTCTCATCCCGCAATCGGAATCTTTCGAGTGCTGCGCCCGTCAAATCCGTGACACCGGACATAAGCCGCAGCTCGCGATCTGTGAAGTTGCGCTGGAATTTACAACCGATGGCAAATACACCCACAACCCGTTGATCTTGAGTCAGGTTTGCAAATGCCACTGACAAAATTCCAAAACGCCGCGCGGAGTTTGATGCTGCATGATCCGCTACTTCAGGGGAATTTACATCATGAATAACCATCATTGCATGGGTATCAGGTGTCATCAGATCAAAAATTTCGCGTGGGAGTCTTGTTCCAGTAGGCAAACCTGGATCGTTTGAGATCAGTGTTTCGGTATAGGTTGCACCACGAAGGTCATAATTTTCCAGCGCAAAAATAGCAATGAGAAGCGGTTCAGGGAAGCAGCGGGCGACCGCCTGCATCACGTCATTGAACGTTGTTGCTTGATTGATGTCTCTACTGACTTTGTACAATAACTCATTTTCTGCGCGTGACCCTTGCTCTGCTAGATACGCCAGTCTCTGTTCATGAGCAGCTTTTGCCAGTTCGTGTTGAGCGTGAATACGCAGGATGGCACTCAACACCAGATCGCTAATCGCCAGCGTCAAGCGACGATCACGTTCTGAATAGCGTCGAGGGGTGGAACTCTCAAAGCTCAGGGTGCCATACCAGCGTTGGTCTTGTACTAGCGCCACCAAAAGCAGTGCTTTTACTTTTGACGCGGTCCATCCTGCATGTGTGATGGGATCAACCAGCGGGTGAACATCAATATTTTCAATCGCCAGTTGACGGTGTTCGAGTACATGAGGAGCAACCGGGAACTCTGCTTCAGTAAAACGCGTTCCAACTGCAACCGGTGTGGTTCCATCATTATCAATGCCAGCCGTCATCTCAAAATAGCTGGCCTGTCGGTAATCCAGATTTTCCCACAAAATGAGATAAACACGCTGTATTTCACGCGCAAGTGGGGCAATCGCTTTGATCACATCAGAAAAGGTCATCGCCGAGTTGATCGCCTCTGAAACTTGATAAAGCAGGGTAGTTTCTTCGCGTGCTTCCTGTGCCGCTAGATAGGCGCGGCGTGTTGCGACTACCCGGGACAAACTCTGCACAATTTGTTCGTAAACGTAGTGTTCATGCTCACTGAATATATGTGGTTGATGCCACATAATAATCAGGCTGCCTTGCCATCGGCCTCCACTCCGTAAACCAAGTACAGCTTCTGCCCGCATCGGATATTGTGTAATGAAATTCGCTCGCACATTCGCATTTATACGTTCGTCTGTTTCGAGGTTCTCGATATAAATAATTTGATCAGGATTTTGGATGGAAAGATCCCGAATTTCTAGAATCGCCTCGTGAAAATTCTCGCCATCATTGATGATTCTGTAGGGAAATGGCTGTTTGAAAATCCAACGTGCCACCGGCTTGAAGTCAATTCGACTGACATCATCATCAGAGGTGACATAGTTGATGATGACACCTGTTGCACCCTGAGATCCAGCATATTCAGCGACCGCCGCCAGAATCTCGGCTTCATCGCTTGCCTGTAGCAGGGCAGTATTGATTGCTGCCATTGTTTGGGTGCGTAAACGTGCTTCTTGCTCGGCAACGTAAACGCGGCGTGAAGCAATAATAGCTGGCAGCGTCTGAAAAAGCTGTTCAAGTACATAACGTTCATCGGCACTGAATGTGTGAGGATGGTGCCAGTTGAGGCTGATTAAACCCTGAAACCTACCGCGATGGATGAGTGGCATAATTACTGCTGCCGATGTCTTAAATGTGTTGATGAGTAAATCGCGTTTAGTGTCTTCGATACGTGGATCTTTATTCACATCCTCGATATATAACACGCGATCTGGATGAGGTATCCAATAATCACCTAATACATATTCATTGCTTTTGACATGTCTTGGTTCATTGCCGGTTCGGTAATAATCAGTCGTCTCGCCTTCCATCCATAAGGCAATTAAGTAAGCTGCATAGGGATCGTCTTTGCGATGTTGATGTTCAGCGTAAGCCAGTTCTACACGATAGACATCCAGCGTTTTGGCATACGCGGCAAAAGCACGCAGCATATCGGTTTCGTTGGAGGCTTTGGAGAAGGCCGCATTCAATGTTGCCAGTGTTTCGGCACGTTTACGCGCGACCATCGACTCTTGTTGTAACCGGATGCGCTCGGCAGCTGCGTTGACCAAATCGCCGATGCCAAGCGCCAATTGCCGCTCTCGCTGTGTGAAGATACGGGGTTTGTTGTAATTAAAAGCAATTAAACCCCAGTTTTGATCCCCATTGCGAAGTGGAACAATCATATGTGCTCGTGTTGGCAATTTCTCAAGTACATCCGAAGGGGTATGTTCAAAACGCGGATCTTCAATAGTGTTTTCAGAGACCCAAAGTTTTTCTTCCAACATTTTGCCGATAATTGGGAGTACCGGCAGCCGTACTTGAACATGATCTCGCGTGGATTTTTGAACGGCAGCCAGCATTTCAAAATATGTCGCGCGCCCATAATCCCAATTTTCAAAGTGATTTAAAATTATTCCATCGGCTTGCGGTTGCAACCGCGCGACGGCATCTACAATTTGCTGATAAGTCATAGCGGCATTGATGAGTTCAGCCAGCTGAAAGAGGATACTTGAGGTTTTCTCACTATTTCTTGTCTTCAGCGTAGCGTGTTGGCGCTCCACAACCGCACTGATGGTCGGCAGAATCGCTCGGAAAATATAACGTTCATCTACTGTAAAATGATGTTGTATGGGCCAATGAATAATGAGGATGCTCCGTAAACTTTCTCCACAACGGAGTGGCAGCAGTGTCAGTGCATGAATGTCTTCATTGAGCAGCGCGATGCGATTTGCTTCAGTTAGATTAGGGTCAGTTTTAACATCCTCAATGAAATACGGCGCAGTAGATTGATTATTCGCCCCATCCCTTGCCGAGTCACTTGTCATCAAGCAGTGATTATCGATGAACGGTTGCCAATGCGAATGATCGAGCAGCGACGTAGTAATTAAATCATCAATATCTTCCTCACGATTAGCAAGGTACAACAACTCCGCATTCTTTGCCCCGAATGGCACTGCGAAATCAGTGATGGTCGATAAGATGTCATCTTCTGTAACTGTTTGCGAGAGTGCGATGTTGATTGCGCCAATTTGTTTAGCACGGGAAGTGATTTTGCACTCGCGCTCGATGAGATGCATCGCATAAATTACCGCGCCGGAAAGTTGCGTTATGATTTTTAAGATCCGGTAATCATTTTCGTCGAAAACAACCGGATCATGCCAATGGAATTCCAAACCGCTGATAACTTGTCCATCTACTTGCTGGGGTAAAAATGCGACTGCCTGTACATGCTGTGATGTGTAATAGTCCCGCAAGCTATCGGGGAGTTCATTTGTCTCTTTGATATCTTCGATCAATAATGGCTCATCCAGATTGCGTGGCCCGCTGCTGGTAGTCGTCCAAAAATCCACAAGGTTGACTTGAGTTTCGACCTTAAGCGGTCGTTTGTGTCCCTCGATCCATGAGGCAGAAACCTCGGCTGCGGTAGACGGATTTTCGGCGGTGGCTACTACGAAAAATAAGTAACCGGCTCTCGCCCCTCTTTGTCGGGCATAGATGCTGACTAACTCTAACCAATCGTTGGGCGTTTTTATAACAGCAAGTTTGCTGGAGATTTGATAGAGAATATCTGTCTCTGTCGAGGTGGGAAGGTTATGGGTGCCTTTGGTGGGCATGGTCTAATCCCTTTTGAACCGGAATGTTGCCCTAGTATTTACAACTATAGCATTTCATGGATTAATCATTCAAGCTTCCAATGAGTCAATTTTACTTTAACACACCGGTAGGATGCTGCCGTCCGTCAAAAGGCTGAGACCTATGTCACCGCGGAGCCCCATATAACACGTGCGGGTAGAACAAAAAGAGTTATATTAGAGACTGACTACGATTCGATTTGAATAATAATTGTGTAACCAAAGTGCCGCAAAGCCACATCAAATCATGACTACGCCGCCATTCACATCAAGCGTCGCGCCGGTAACCCAAGAGGTTTCTTCACTACACAGATGCACGATTGATTGGGCTATTTCGATCGGTTTGGCAAATCGTCCGAGCGGCACAGTACTGACATATTCGTCCCGCGCATCGGTTGCCACATTTTCAAACATACGGGTATCCACTGCGCCGGGTGCAATAGCATTGATCAAAATGTTGTAAGGTGCATAATGCCGTGCCAATGATTTTGTCATCGCCAACATACCACCCTTAGTTCCACTGTAGACCGTTGAGTTATGCACAGCCCCGATTCGCCCACCCGTTGAACTAATATTAACTACCCGGCCCCACTTGTATTCCTTCATAACATTCGCAACCGCCCGCGTTAAGAAAAATACAGGTTTTAGATTGATGTCAAACATGAGATCAAACATTTCTTCCGTCATTTCGTCAACTGGAATACGCGGGCAAATTCCAGCGTTGTTGACCAGAATATCGACCTTGCCGTATGTCGCTACCACATCCTTGACCAACTGATCGGTCAGCGCTGGCTTGGATACGTCACATGGAAAGCTAGTGGCTTCGCCTCCAGCCTGCCGGATGCTGGCGACTACCTGATGAAGCAGGTCAACATCAATATCCGACACAGCGACCTTTGCGCCTTTTTCGGCAAGTAGTTGAGCCGTTGCTGCGCCAATGCCGCGAGCTGCTCCGGTTACAATTGCAACTCGATCTTTCATATTTGAACACTCACATAGGATTCTAGAATTTGCTTGGTTATCATCATTTCGTATTCCGCCCGTAAATTTTTATTGATAAAGCTCAGTAATTTGGACAGGCATACCTTCTTGTGCAGCGGATCTGTAAGCAGCATCCAGCAGTTCAACAGTATGCAGGCCATTTGTTTTGCCGGGAAACAGGGGTTTTGCGCCATCAAGCAGGATTTCAACCAGCTTAATAGATGGCACATCACCGGGATAAACCGGGCTGTTACGCGGAATGTGTTCTTCTCGACCGTTGTGTAATCGCATAAAAAATTCGCCGGTAAAGCCATCGACCAATATGCGTCCTTTGCTGCCATGTAAATGTACTTCCACCGAACCGGGATCGCCTGCGCCGACATTGCCCGTGCTGCCTACGATAGAAAGCGCACCCGTATTCATGCGCACCGCGATTGCGTCAATAACATCCACCTTAACATCCAGGTTATTCATGAATGCGGTTACCGTCTTGGCACGCAGTTCCGATGCTAAATGAAACATCATACCTACCAAATGGGTGACTTGTAGCACACCCTGTCCACCGCCTGAAACGGATGGTTCACTATACGTGGTTTTGTCCGGTCCGGTGACAACATAACCACCCGATGGCGCGAAATTGTCAGGCCGACCTTTGAATAGTTCATAGGTAATTGACGACATGCTGCACGCGACATATTCAATGTTGCCAATCAAACCGTCATCTATATACTGTTTTGCTTTGACTACGTGGGGCATATAAGGGAAGGTGTAGCCCATCAAAATGTGCAGGCCTTCAGCATCCGCTTTGTCGCTTAAGGCTTTTGCATCGCGGGCGTATACTGTCATTGGTTTTTCGAGAAGCAGATGAAGCCCTTGTTCCAGACAATCCATTGCGGCGCGGAAATGGGCTTGATGTGGCACAGCCACTATTGCGCCCCTCAAATCAGGATGCGCTGCTTTGGCGTCCGCTATCGTTGTATAGGTGTATTGTAGTCCGTACTTGTCGGCTGCTGCCTTTGATGCCGCTGGATTGGTATCCACCAATAAAATAGCTTCTACACGCGGATTGTTAAGTAGTGCCGGAATATGCGCCGTTGTCGCCCACCATCCGGTGCCTACGACAGCAATTTTAGTTTTGTCACTCACTTCTTTAATCGACTCCCTCAATAAGATTATTCCCATCAACGCGTCATTTTTTTGACCAGGCTATTGCAGTATCAAGGTTAAATTTGTTGATTTTTGTTGATAATTGTCTATACTTGTCGAAATTGTATCACATCCACTTTGCTTGTCAAAAATAGAAGGATTTAAATAGAAATATTATGATGAATTCGAATGAGTGGGTTGCCTCCATGCCCTTAACCATCCAAGCTATCGAGACTGAGGCTATACGTATCCCCCTCAATAAAGTGTATCGCGGCAGTAAATATTCGATGCAGAACCGCTGTACCATCATCACCCGCATTCTGACCAAGCAGGGTGTAATTGGTGAAGTATATACCGGCGATACCGATGATGAACAAGATGATGTTCTAGCAATTATTCACAAAGAACTGGCTCCTGCACTCATCGGCATGGATGTATTCAACACGGAAGGTTGTTGGGAAGCCATGAAACCCGCAACCTACGACATCTTGCGC
Organism: Aggregatilineales bacterium; assembly: GCA_038251045.1. Classification (GTDB taxonomy): domain Bacteria; phylum Chloroflexota; class Anaerolineae; order Aggregatilineales; family Phototrophicaceae; genus CFX2. The sequence goes on from JBBSBS010000040.1 coordinate 16,861, forward strand.
GATCGTGGTGTTGTCATGCAGGCCATTTCTGCGGTCGATACTGCCATCTGGGATACAGTGGGCAAAGCCTTGGGGATGCCAATGTATCGTTTATGGGGTGGCTACCAGAATCGTCTGCCGATGATTGCCATCGGTGGTTACTACGGGCAAACCCATGATGAATTGGCACACGAAGTGGCAGATTATGTTGGCTATGGTGTAGTCGGTATGAAGTTCAAAATAGGTGGTGTGACCCCTGAAGAAGACCTTGAACGGCTGAAGGTCGCGCGGGAAGTCGGAGGTGAGAAATTCATCTTTATGGTTGATGCCAATCAAGGCTATGACTTGCAGCAAGCCATTCGCTTTGTACGGTTGGCACAGCAGGCTGGTATTGAGTTGTATTGGTTTGAAGAACCGGTGCGCTGGTACAACGATAAGCGCTGGTTACGAGATGTCCGCCTTTCCACCGGTGTGCCAGTAACAGCAGGGCAGAGCGAATACCGTATTGACGGAGTTCGTGACCTGATTATCGGTGACTCGATTGACTACTGCAATTTTGATACCTCATGGGGTGGTGGTCCCACCATGTGGCGGCGTGTGGCTTCCATCTGTTCAGCCTTTGGTATCAAAATGGCGCATCATGAAGAAGCTCAAATTTCGGCGCATCTACTAGGTAGTGTTGCACACGGCAGTTTTGTAGAATGTTTTCATCGCGCCCGCGATCCAATTTTCTGGGACATTCAAACCGAGGCACGTCCGCTAAAAGATGGCTATTACACCATATCCGACAAACCGGGTTTCGGCATCGAATTTGACCGGGATTATGTGGCTAAATATCGGGTGAAATAAAATAATACCAGCCAAGGGTGGGGCAGACTATTATTTAACAAATAGGAGATTTGTGCGTGCATATCAAAAAAGTAGATGTTTTCCCGCTGGAGTATCCGGAAAGCAACGATAACATGGCGGTGCGTTCAGTAGTATTGGTGCGCCTTGAAGCCAGTGATGGGACAGTCGGTTGGGGAGAGTGCATCAGTATATTCCATGAGGCCACTGCCGCAATTACAGCGTTGTTACGTCATGGGTTAGCCGAAATAGTGCTGGATAAAGACCCATACGATATTGATGCACTTTGGGAAGCCTTGCGTGAAAAAGTGTGGTGGTATGGTAATGTAGGCGGTATCGCGGGTTTTGCCATTAGTGCTATTGATATGGCTTTATGGGATCTTAAAGGGAAACTACTAAAGTTGAGTTTGTCCCAAATGCTGGGTGGCAAACTCAGGGAGCGCCTTCCTGCCTGCGCCAGTTCGCACCCCAAAGCCGCCACTATAGATGACATGGCAGTTGAACTTGCCGGACATATCAAAGCCGGTTACCAATACGTAAAGGTAGGCTTTGGTAAGAAAGGGCACGCTAATCTGGGTGTTGATGAAACGCGCGATGTCCACTTTGTCAAAACTGTTCGGTCTGCTATTGGTGAAGCCGCAGGCTTTATCATTGACGTTGGCGCGAAATGCCATTGGGATATTCCGCGTGCTGTGAGCACGAGCAGGGCAATGAGCGAATATAAGTTAGCGTGGATAGAAGATCCGTTCCCACCCGATAATTTTAATGCGTATCATCACTTACGGTCAGCCGTGCCGCAGTTGAGGGTAGCATTTGGGGAACGATTTTTTAATGTTCAGGATTATGGACGACTTCTCGAAGCCGATGTGTGCGATGTCGTACTGGTAGATCCGGGTCGTGCAGAAGGCATCACAGGGATGCGGAAAATCATGCAGCGCGCAGCAGAGCACAAGGTTGCATTTAATGCTCATAGCTGGAGCACGGCACTGAACACAGCAGCCAGTATTCACTTGTCATTATGTGCAGCCAACCCGATTCTCTTTGAACTGAAACCCGCCCCCAGTATTGTGCATCACGAATTGGTGCGCAATCCAGTAGAGCAGAAAGAAGGTTGGGTCTATGCGCCGGAAGGCTATGGATTGGGCGCAGACATAATCGAAGAAACCGTTCACAAATACACAGCAAATTTTTAGCGATCATCGCGGATGCTGGGGTGAAGGTCAACATTTGCCGCATCAATAAAGGTGTACTCCATATACACGGCAGGCGGAACCGGTTCGCCTTTCAAAATATCCAATGCCAGCTTGATGAGCTTTTCGCCGTACAGTTCGGGGTGAAACGCGCTTGAGCCAATAATACGCGAATTGCCTCTACGAAGTTCATCACGCAAGCGGCGGTCTGCGCCCTGCCCGACGATCAAAACATCAGCCGTCCGGTATTCTTTTCGGGCGGCATCCAGTGCCCCAATGGCTGAGTCATCGTTGAAGCTGATGACAGCCAGTCGGTGTTCATTCGGTAATTCCTGTAGCAATTGCAGCATGACCGTTTCGCTTATTTGTGTTGTGTTCCCACTGTCGCGATAAAGTATTTTTTCGTCGTTGACTTCTCCTATAATTTGCTGATAGCCGTCCATTTGGCCACGAATTCGCGCTGCCGGAAGATGACCGGCACGAGGATGCTCCAGAACCAAAAGTCGATCAAATTGTCCGCCCCATTCTTTCTGCACTGCTTTCCCTAATGCTGTCCCTGCGACAAATCCTGTTTTGTAATTATCAACACCAAAGAATGTTGCCCCTACCATCGGAATATCAACGGCAATAACCGGGATACCCGCTTGGTTAAATTTGTTCATGAGTAGGTTGCCAACGCTCTCATCAATCTGAAATTCAATCATCAGGTCAATGCCGGTTGCAATCAAGTTGTCTGCCACCTCTACAGCAATATCGCGGCTCATCTGGTTACTTGAAACAAATAATTCGATCTGGCTGGACTCAGTTGCCGCTCGCTCCAAGCCACGCCGGACATCACGTGGGAAAGCCATATCTTCACTCAGGTTTGCGAACCCGATCTTATATTGCTTCGGTTGGCTTTGGTCTGGTGTATACGTAGTGGTTGCATGGTCGCTGGAAACGGTGACCGTAACCGACATATTCTGAAATGCCACAATCGTATCTTGATCGGCAACTTGATCAGTTACGATATGGTCAATATCGTGCAGGCTGGCAAAGGATGTCAGCCCGATGTGATTAAATTTGCTCGAATCCACCAGCGCCACGACCCGTTGCGCCGATTGAATCATCACATGTTTAATTTGAGCCTGAGCAATGTCCGACTCCATCAAACCCGACTCCAATGAGAAACCCACACACGATACAAAAGCCGTTCGAATGTGTAAATCTTGCAAAAGATTTGTGCCCAGAAGACCCGTGACGGCGTTGCCATCATTGCGCAAAATGCCACCCACAAGAATGACGGTGTTGGAAGGGGACTCTGCCAGCCGACGTGCAATTTCCAATCCATTGGTAACCACAGTAAGGTCGCGCCGGCTTTGCAAAAATTCCGCCATATGTAATACCGTTGTGCTGGCATCAAGAATGATCGAATCGCCGTTTTCTACAATTCCAGCCGCCCATTGAGCAATCCGTTGTTTTGCATCGAAGTTGACGCGTGACCGCGCCGCAATGAGTTGATTCGAGTTGGTCTGTTTCGCGCGGACGACAGCTCCACCCCGTACTCGCGTAATTTGCTGATCCTCATCCAATGCCGCCAGATCATTGCGGACTGTGCCTTCTGAGACTTCAAGTTGCTGCGCCAGATCCGTTACCTTGATACCGGCCTGCTCCTCTAAAATGCGTAAAATAAGTTGCCGGCGTTCAAAAGTTGTCAGTGTTTTAGTAGTCAATCCATTCCTCTTTCACGAGTAAGTATCAATCAGTGTTTTATAGTCATTAATTGACTGAATCACCTCGGCATGACAAGTTGATGTTTGATAACACGACACGGAAACATCCAACTATCACTTGAATTGACAAGATTTACGGTACATGCTACATTATCAACAATTTTCAACAAATATCAACAAAATCCAAATGTAGCGCTAGCGACATTCAAATCACGGTCAACTGCGCGTGGGTAATTTAGGACGCTTGTTACGCAGTAAATATTAGCCGGGGACAATTCCTTATGGGTCAACTATCGGAAGAAATCGCTTTCCAGATCGATTTTAATTTCCAGCAGGTTCCATCTGCTCTAGCAGTAGCCGTACCGGATGAAGCCGCTGCCGCTATGCTAGGTATTACAGCAGAGCAGTTTACAGGATACCTCAATCAAGCCTTCGCGGACTGTACACGGGTAGCAAAGGAATTGACAACTCAGGCAGGAACTGTTGATGCCATCCGCAAGCTGAAAGCACCGCGTAATGGTCATGTCAGCACGGTGATGACGGTTGGGGATTCCATTACCACTTATCGCTATGGCTACGCAGAAATTTTGCGTGCTCTGGTTGACGAGGTGGACCCGCAGGAGCCTGTGCAGTTTTATAATCACGGGCGCTCTGGTTACACCTCGACGCATGGCTTGGAACATACCTTCACCCAATATTTGGCGCAGAAACCCGACTGGGTGTTTCTCAAATATGGCGCGAACGATACCAAGCGCTTTGGAGGTGAGCAGGGCAAGCTGCTGGTTACGCTTCAGGAATACACGGCAAACTTCATTATGATGGTGGATGCATTCTTGAAAGTGGGCGCACGGTTGGTCTTGATAACCCCCAGCCCGGTTGTTGAACAGATCGTCAATACCAGCCCTGAGATGGCAGCCATGAGCATCACGTGGGACAACGCTGATATTCAGGCCTGTGCCGATGCGCTCAAAACGATAGCCCGCCAGCGCAGTATTCCATTGGTTGATCTGGTGTCGATTTTCAGCGTGAAGCCTGATCCGGCGCTCTATGTAGCTGATGGTTTGCACCCCGGCCCGAAAGGCCACCGAATTCTTATCGAAAAAGTGCTGGAAAGCATTAATACCTACACATAAAAGGTACGTTATGGCAAATCGACAAGCGAAGATCGGCGTTTTTGGAATCGGGTTAGCTGCTTATTGGCCGCAGTTTGAGGGGCTGAAAGAACGGCTGGAAGGTTACCAGCGAGAAGTCGAACGCAAAGTTTCCGCGATGGGCGCAGAGGTGATTTCAGCTGGATTGGTTGACAACGCCCCCGGCGCACAACAGGCAGGGGATCTTTTCGCAAGCCACTCGGTTGATCTCATCATCTGTTATGTGGGCACGTATTCGACTTCATCGCAAGTGTTACCAGCAGTCCAGCGCCGTAAAGCACCGGTGTTGATCTTGAACCTTCAACCGTCACCGTCAATGGATTACCCCAACACGGATACCGCCGAATGGTTGGCGAACTGCTGCGCCTGCTGTGTTCCGGAAATTTCCAATGCGTTCGCCCGCAGTTTGATCCAATTCAATGTGGTGTCGGGTTTGTTACAGGAAGCCGAAGGCCACGCCAACCAATATTATGTGCGGGCGTGGGCGCAAATTGCCGACTGGATCAAGGCCGCGCAAATTCTGCGAGAACTGAGTTACAGCCGGATTGGCTTTTTGGGGCACACGTACCCCGGTATGCTGGATATGTACTCGGACTTTACGATGCACCATGCCCAGCTTGGCACGCACATTGAAGTGCTGGAAATGGACGATCTGCACACGCGTGTTAAGTCTGCCAGTGAGCAGGCGATTACTGCCAAGATTGATGAGATTCACAGCCATTTTCAATTGGTCGGTAAAGGTAACGACAAAATTTCGCAGGATGTTACGCCGGAAGCGCTGCGCTGGTCGGCACGGGTGGCCTGCGGACTGGATGCGCTGGTAGCAGACTTCGACTTGAACGGGTTGACCTATTATTATCGTGGACTGGACGGTAACGAGAACGAAGAATTGGGCGCGGGTGTGATCGTTGGCAATTCACTGCTGACGGCACGCGGTATCCCCGCATCGGGGGAGGGCGACCTTAAGACCTGCATGGCGATGTTGATCATGGATCGGTTAGGCGCAGGTGGTTCTTATACCGAGTTTTATGGGATGGATTTCAACGACGATTTTATTTTGATGGGGCATGATGGCCCCGGTCATATTGCTATAGCGGACGGCAAGCCGATGCTGCGCGGGTTGGGTTTATTTCACGGTAAGCGTGGTTACGGTCTTTCGGTAGAGATGCGCGTCAAACGCGGGCCGATCACCATTTTAGGCATGACACAAACGGCAGAGGGCAAGCTCAAACTGCTGGCTGCCGAGGGCGAGTCTTTAGCGGGTGATACGATGCAGATCGGCAACACCAATTCACGCCTGCAATTTAAACTTGACCCCGCCGAGTTTATGGATCGGTGGTGTTCTTTTGGCCCGACGCACCATTGTGCTTTAGGGGTGGGCAGCCAGATCGAAAAGATCAAGAAGCTGGCGCGATTGCTCCAGCTTGAGCTAGAGATTATTTAAGTTACCTATTAGGATTTTAACATTATGAAACGTGTTGGATTTTTGCTTCAAGTCAAGAAAAATATGATCCCCGAATATAAGAAACATCATGCGGCGGTGTGGCCGGAAATGCTGGATGCGCTGCGGCGGCAGGGCTGGCACAATTACAGCTTGTTCATGCGCGACGATGGCCTGATGTTCGGTTATTTTGAAGCCGCCGAGAGTTTTGAGGCATCATTGGCGGGTATGACGACTGAGGCCATCAACCAGAAATGGCAGGAATTTATGGGGCCATATTTTGAGGCCATCAGCGGACGACCGGATGAAAACATGGTCGCGCTGGAAGAAGTTTTCCACCTCGATTAACGGTCGTTGATGTTTTGTGTCGTCCCACGGGATTGCTTCGCTTATCGTCGTTGGGAACGACACAAATGCTGCAAATGTTGCAACCTTTTTAGGCTTCATATGCCTATTTGAGGGAGAAATGATGTTATTGATACTGTTGTTACAACAAATAGTCGTCCGTCAACGCAGATGGTAGTGGCAATTTTGGCAGCAATTTCGGCAATGCAAAGGCAAATTGCCAGTCAACAGTTGATAGTCGTCGGTCAAAGTATTGGCAAATTTGGCGAAAATAGTGAGTTGGGTCGCCGCCGCCATGATTGCCAACAGGGATGTTAAGGTGCGGTGGGATTGCCAACAGAGGGATTGCCAGCGGCATCTACTACCCTACATCCCAATAGATATGATATTCGATATGGTGGGTTAAAGGGTGACCATTTGGCAGAACATTTGGTAACTGTTAAGCCTTTGCGCTGCTAACCATTTTGAGCGATAGCGAAAGCTGCGGAGGTTGCCATTCGGTTATAGATTGGTTTGTCGGGTTAACCGAAACTAAACCTTCTTGATAATAACCACAACCCCCGCAACATGATCGCCTTATGGCCTGATCACGACACGCCCAACAATTGACCTAAGGTGCGGCCTAGAATCCATTCTTTATCGGCATCGGACACAAATGTGCAGTGGTGACGAAATGCCTCTAGCGACTGCTTATAGGTCATGAAAAAGCGAACGACCGGATAATCCGACCCCCAGCACATGCGCTGCGCCCCAAAGTGCTCGTATTCTGCCCGAAGGATGTCATGGGTATCGGTGTAGGGATAATCCCAATTGACTTCGGTGGCGTATGCAAAGCCCGATAGTTTGATGTAAATATTCGGCAGTTTGGCGGATTCAAGAACCTGCTTGAGTCCTTCGTTGGGCTTTTCAGCCACTTTTACCCAGCCCATGTGATGGCACAGAATGGGAACAGAGGGAAAGCGTTCGGCAATGCGGCGGATGGCGGGCTGGTGAAAGGGCGTACAGCTGAGGCTGACGATGAGCTTGTGATCCGCCGCTACTTGAAATACCTGCTGCCCTTCATCGGAGTATAACCATGCCCCGTCATCGTTGTGCGCGAGATAATGGGTGAAGCCTTTGATCGGCCATTGGTCAATCATCTTTTTTAGGCGTTCGGATGATCCGGGTACGTGATAGG
>JBBSBS010000041.1:0-24604 GCA_038251045.1 Aggregatilineales bacterium
GAACCCAGTGATCGATATGCCATTCAATTTGAAAATGGTCTTGTATCTCGCATAATTAGTGATGTCAGTCAGCAACCCGGTGCCCTACCGCTTCTCCAATTTGCGCTCACAGAATTATTTGATAAGCGCGACAAATATATCTTGACCATAAAGGCCTATGAATCCTTCGGTGGCGTTTTCGGTGCTCTTGCCCGACGTGCAGAAGAAGTCTATCAAAGTCTTGATTCATTCAGCCAAGCAGCTTCCAAGCAGTTGTTCTTGCGCATGGTGTCCATTTCTGAAGGTACAGAAGACACCCGCCGCCGTGTTACACGAACCGAATTGAATAGCATTTCGTCTGATAAGCAAATTGTTCAAGGTGTACTTGACTCATTCGGGAAATACCGCCTCCTCACATTCGACTATGAGCCGGGTACGAGAACACCAACTGTGGAAGTTGCCCATGAAGCCCTCATTCGTGTTTGGCCCCGACTCAAAGAATGGCTGAGTACCAGTCGTGATGAATTACGCCTTCATCAACGCCTCAGTACATCCGCAAATGAGTGGTTAAATATAGGGCGCGACAAAAGTTTCTTAGCATCCGGTTCACGTCTCGTCCAATTCGAACCCTTAGCTGACTCCCCCGTCATTAAACTAACCCCAGATGAATCCGCGTATCTGTGGTCGAGTGTTGCCGCACGTCAACAGGCATCGGTTCGACTCAGAAACGGCATTATAGGGCTTAGTGCGTTCGCGATCTTTGCCGTTGCCTTAGCCATATTTGCCTTTGATCGTCAGCATCAGGCCGAAATACAAAGTCAGCGTGCCAACACAGAAGCAACCATTTCACGATCTCGCGAACTCGCTGTAACAGCACTCAGAACCGATAACCGTCTCGATTTATCTTTACTTCTCAGTCTCGAAGCCCTAAATACAGCCGACACATTTGAAGCTCGTAATAGTTTACTGAACGGCCTTCAAAATAAACCGGCATTAACGCATTTTTTGACGACCCATACCGACACAATCCGCGCCTTGGCCTACAGTCCAGATGGGCAGCTGTTGGCATCAGCAGGCAAAGACTTAGCCATTATCCTGTGGGATACGAAAACCAACCGTCCAGTCGGTAAACCGCTGCTAGGTCACACAAATTGGATTAATTACTTGGCCTTTAGCCCGGACAGCCATACACTCGTGTCAGTTAGCGTTGATGGAACTGCGCGCCGTTGGGATACAACAACAGGAGAAGAGATCGGTAACCCTCTCACACAAAAATCCGCTGAAATGTGGAGTGTTGCTTATAATCCAGATGGCAAAACTTTCGCGACAGGAAGCAAAGATGGGGATATTCAGCTTTGGGATGCACAAACCGGGCAACCTATTGGAGATCCGCTAACGGGTCACACTGACCTCATATACGCGCTTGCATATAATCCCGATGGAACAATGCTAGCATCGGCTAGTGGTGATGGCACAATTCGATTGTGGGATACGGCTGCTAGCACGGAGATTGGCGATGTACTCGCTGAGCACAGAGGAGCCGTGTTAACCCTCGCATTCACACCGGATGGCGCACGTCTTGCCTCAGCAGGTGTTGATGAAACCGTTATATTTTGGGATCCTGCCACGGGAGAATTTCTGTACGATATTCCAACGGGTCACACCAAGCGGATTAAAGCGCTGGCATTTTCGCATGATGGCAATCAACTCGCGACAGCCAGTGATGATAACATTATTCGCCTGTGGGACTCCAATTCGTTGGAACAAATCGGCAGTGATATGACCGGATATTCCGATCATATCTGGAGTATCGCCTTCAATCCATCTAATAATTCTTTAGCCGCAGCGGCAGCAGATAACGCTGTCATGATATGGGATCTATCTGCCAATCAGCCCCTCATAGAAAAGGTATCGGAGCAACTAAGCAATGTACTAGCGATAGCCTACAGCCCGTCGGGGAAATATTATGCGTCTGGCGGCGGTTCGAAAGGCAATGACAACCATATCCACATCTGGGACACTGCCACAGACCGGGAAGTAATGACTCTACAGGGTCATGTCGGATACATTACTGAACTTTCTTTTAGTCCGGATGGTAACAAACTGGTTTCCGGCGGCAGCGATAACACACTCCGCATCTGGGATATGACCACTGGCACTTCGCTCCAAACAATCCACCTCAATGGTGATAACCGCTTTATTCCGGTCGCATTCAGCCCCGACGGAACAACGGTGGCTAGTGGGGATGCTAACGGCGAAATCAGCTTATGGAACGCCACCACTGGAGAATTGATCAATCAACCCTTAGCGGGTCATAAAGGGGCAATCTTGGCGTTGGATTTCAGCCCTGACGGAACTTCATTAATATCGGGTAGCACCGATTACACCCTGCTTATGTGGAATGTCGCAGCACAACAACAAATTGGCTCGCCATTTACCGGACATACAGACGAAGTTTGGGCTGCCAAATTCAGTTCTGACGGTCAATCCCTAGCATCTGGCAGCACCGATGGAACTATCCGCCTTTGGGATGTCAAAACGCATCAGGCAATCGGGCAGCCCCTTATTGGGCATACTGATCGAGTTAAATCACTGGTCTTTAACCGCAACGCATCAATGCTGATCTCAGGTGGACAGGATAACAAAATCATCTTATGGGATCTGCTGCAAAAACTGCCAATTGGGCAACCGCTAACAGGTCATACCAATTTTATTGACAGCCTGAGCATAAGTCCCGACGGATTTCACATCATTTCAGGTGGCGAAGATAATCTGCTCATAAAATGGAATATTGATCTCAATTTCTGGCGGCAAAATGCTTGCGGTATCGCCAACCGGAATTTCACCCAATCGGAGTGGGAACGCTATTTCGGCACTATCCCATTCAATCAAACCTGCCCCATAGCCCCCTAAAACAAAAAAGACCTGCATGATTATTGCATCAGCAGGTCTTTGATTCTGTCTGTATTCTACAAAAGCCTATATTTCAAATTACGAACCCGGTGTATCACTCGGCGCACTAGTAGGGGGTGGCACGGATGTATTGGGTACTTCAGGAACGCTAGTACTTGTCGGTGGTGGCGCAGGCACATTCGTATTGGTTGCCACCGTCGGGGGAATATTCGTATTCGTCGCCGGTGGTACAGGAATACTCGTGTTTGTCGGCGGTGGCGCAGGCACATTCGTATTGATTGCCACCGTCGGGGGAATATTCGTATTCGCCGCCGGTGACGCAGGCACGTTCGTATTGGTTACCACCGTCGGGGGAATATTCGTATTCGTCGTCGGGGACGCAGGCATGTTCGTGCTGGTTGGCAAGGTTGCCGCTCCCGTAATTGTTGCCGTTAGCCCCGAAGGAATCGTGGGAGTGATTGTAGAAGTCAGTGGCAAAGTATTCGTTGCCATAACCGTTCCAGTGACCGTTATAGTTCCCGGCGAAATCGATAGAGCGCCTGCAACGGGTGAAGGTGTAAACGTCGGCGCTGGTGTATATGTCGCCGTTTGGGACACCGGGGCACCAACCGTAATTTTCCGTTCAAGACTACCAACAGGCAACCTCTGAACTTCACTTAAGTTATAAGCGGCGGGCAAACTCGGTGGTGAAACCGGAACGAAGTTTTCATCGACGCGGACAGTAACCGTAGTACCGGCGACTGCGACCTGTTCCACACCCAACGCTTCGACATGTGCCGCACCCTCAAGTGTGGTTACGGACATTGTCTTTTTATCGCCTTGCGCCTGAATGAAAGCCGTTGAACCCAGCTTAATCTTGACCTCATTGATCCAAAGTTGAACCTGAGCCACGCCCTCCGGGGTCTGAATCAAAATTCCATCATTAGGCACATTTTCGCAGGAGGTCTGATCTTTACCATTTTGCAAATAGAATGCTTGCATGGGACCGTAAGAGGTCAAGCTAGGATCAAGCTCCTTAAGTTTGGTCAAGTCTTCTTTGCTCTTAACCAATGAGCGTCGCACCCAGCCATTACCTTGATCTTCTGGCATTCCAATATATAGCCATGCACCGTCTTTCGAACGCCCCTTGGCCTTGATGGTTGTCGTTGGCGGCAAGCTGCCGACGACAAATGCCCTGTTAGAAGGCTGTCGTCGAATATTTGCATTACTTGGTCCGGATACCACAACATCCGCGAATACAGGATCTGGTATGGCATTTTCAAGTTCGACATCACCAAATACGAGCACAGAGACATTCGCGTTCGGCATACTTTTAGAAATGTCGGCCTGAACCTTCAACAAAGCAACGCCCCATACATCAGTTTTCACATCCATAGGGCTAAGGCGCAAGCGGCTGACGCGGGCAACATCAACCCTATCGCCAACGGCATCAAATTTAAACGGGGTGTCACTTGATTGGGGTTGAGCATCTAGACTGATATGACCATAACAGGCCTCATTACGACCTGTATCAGCGCACACTTTGTCCGTAGCAGCTAAGGCTTCTTTTACGAACGCCGTACACTCACCCTGCATATATGCAAAAACAGGAGTCACAAAGAGTAAGGTTAGGGCCATCCAGACCGTAGGTCGAGAATACTTCATACGCCCATCCTAACGAACAAACAAGAGAAACGTGTGGTGATTGTAATTAATCAACCCTTATCATAAATGATTATCTATTTAATTGTCCATAAAATGTGTTAAAAGTCAAACAAAATCTCACTTTCACTTGAATACTTCAGCGCGGGTCAGACAGTCGAACTTGTTGGTCAGTGTCCACCTCGGCAAACTGCCGGTGGTAAAGTTGTGCATAGAGACCATTCTTAGCAAGAAGTGCCTGATGATTTCCATCTTCGACGATCCTTCCCTGTTGCATGACCAATATTCTGTCAGCATCCCGTACAGTACTGAGTCGATGAGCAATAATGAGACTGGTTCTACCTTTCAATACCCGCTCCAACCCTTCTTGGATCAATGCTTCGGTTTCAGTATCCACACTGCTCGTTGCTTCATCCAACACAAGTATACTTTCCGGACTGTGTATCAAGGCACGCGCTAGCGCCAGTAGTTGCCGTTGCCCTTGCGAAAGGTTCCCGCCGCCGGGCAAAAGCATATATTGATACCCCCCCACCAATCGCTCGATAAACGGTGCTGCGCATGCTGCTTGTGCAGCCGCAACCATCTTTTCCTGCGTGACCGTCGGGTCAAACAATTTCAGGTTGTCGGCAATCGTGCCATTGAAGCAGTACGGGCTTTGTGGAACAACCGAGATATAGTGTCGCAGATTGTTCAATGGCAATTTGCGGATATCAACTCCATCGATCAGAACTCGCCCAACCTGTACATCGTAAAAACGTGCCAGTAATCCTGCCAGTGACGTTTTACCGGCTCCAGTAGCACCAACAATTGCGACCTTTTGCCCCGTTTCAATTTTAATCGACACATCCTTCAACACCGAGCTGCCGGGTTCGTAACCAAATGTCACATGATCAAATTCGATTTCCTGTTTGAATGATTTAATGTCAATAGAAGCTGGATCTTCGACAATCTCAGGTTCAACTTGTAACATTCGGGCGATGCGTTCCCCTGCCGAAAGCGCTGTTTGGATCTGAGTGAACTGCTCCGAAAGCTGCATAATAGGTTCAAATGTGCGCCGCGCATACTGAATAAACGAAATCAACATGCCCAATGTTGCCCAACCGGCAAGTACACCCGTACCACCGCCATAAAGTACTAGCGACAGGCCAATGGTTGTCAGCAGTTGCAGTATCGATGCATAAACCGTGTACAGGTCGCGGATGTGCATATGTACATCGCGATAGTTACGGTTGATAGTCTCAAATTCTTGCCGGCTTACACTTTGCCGCCCAAACAACTGAACCACCAGCATCCCACCAAACTGCTCATTGATAAAAGCCAAATACTCGGCAACTACTCCGTGAAAAAGATCGGATTGGTGGCGGATTTTGCGCCGAAAGTAAACAGTACTCACTGTCATGATCGGCAGCACAGCCAAACCCAAAAGTGCTAATCGCCAGTTAATCGCGAACATCACGCCAATGATGCCAATCAGCGTCACCAAATTGCTGGCGACGATCACAATACTTGTCGAAAGCAATTCAGTCAGCGCCTCAATATCATTCGATAATCGGGATACGATCTGGCCGACAGGCGTATTATTAAAGAACCGCATATCCTGCTTGATAATATGCTCGAATAGTGCTTGGCGCAGATCAACCAGCGCATTTTGACCGACATTCTGAAGCAGAAACGTGTGAGCAAATCGCAATGCAAACAATGCAATTACTGATAACAGATACACAACGCCATAAGGCCATAAACCAGCCAAATCCTTGCTCGCAATCGGCCCATCAACTGCTCGTTGGGTTAAATACGGCGGTAGCAAAGAAAATATCGTTACCCCGACTAACATAAGAAATATCAGCACTAATTCTTTCCAGAATGGGCGCAAAAATCGGCTCAACATCCCAACCAGATAGCGGTCGCTAATCTGACCTTCACCACCCAATTTTCCATTTGTATTTTTGGGCGGTGTTAAAGTATTGATTTTGGCATTCATAACAATTATCTCGACTAATTGATTTCGTTTTGAAACGCTGACTATGAGGTAATGGTTGATCCCGGTTGTATCAATCCAATTTACTTGTTCGATTGGTGGGTATCAAATAGCGGTTCTTCATCATACTTCAACTCACGGTCGACCATCCGGGCATATAACCCATTCGCCGCAACGAGTGAATCATGTGTGCCCTGCTCGACAATACGCCCTTTATCCATCACCACGACATGATCTGCATTCTTAACTGTAGCAATCCGGTGGGCAATGATCAAGCTCGTTCGTGACCGTAACACTTGCCGTAAATCATTTAGAATGTCGGCTGCTGTATGGGTATCCACACTCGATAAAGCATCATCCAAAACCATAATAGCGGGTTCCCGTACGATAGCTCTGGCAATCGCAACTCGCTGTTTTTGACCGCCCGATAGCATCACGCCCTTTTCCCCGACCATCGTATCCAATCCGTGTGGCAGTTGGGACAAATCGTTTTTAAACCGCGAAATCGAAATCGCCTCGTCCAATTGTTCATCGGCAACCGTTTCGCGCCCCATCCGCACGTTCGCGTGTACCGGCTGGCTGAACAAAAATGTCGATTGCGGAACATACGCAATGGCTCGTCGCAGCATATCCAATTGCAGGGTACGCACATCCTGTCCATCAATTAAGACACGCCCTTCAGTAGGATCTGTCACCCGCGCCAGTAAACTCACGAGTAAAGTCTTGCCACAGCCTGTTGGCCCTACAAAAGCCACCACGCGACCGGACGGAATCGTTAGGCTTATGTCCTTCAGCAACCAATTGTCCTCAACCTTGACCCCAACATTTTCGAAGGCAATGTCCCCTCGTGGTTGGGTTAATGTCCGCGCATTTTCCATGCTGCGAATTTGTGCCGTTTGCAGTAATGGTGTAAGGCGCGTCAAGGCTCCCTCGGTCTGGATATAGCGCTGATAAATCGTCCCTATTTGCAGCAGCACATTACTAATTAATGCCAGATACACCAGAAACTGGACAAAATTGCCCAACGTTAGCGAACCTTGAAGCGTCAAAATACCACCAGCGATGACCACAATCGCGCCGGTCATCTCACTAATCATATTTGGCAGCATACCTACTGGCTCATTACGTCGCTTGAAAAACAACCAGCGCCGCTTATATTCCAGATTCTCGGTGCGGTATTTCTCCGCCACGCCCGCTTCACGCCCAAACGTCTTAATTGTCTGGATGCCACTGACTGAGTCTTGAACTAATGCTGACAGGGTTCCGGCCTGTTCCTGCACTTGTTCAAATACCGGTGCAAGTGCACTGCCAACACGCATTTGAATAACCGTCGAAATAGTCAGCACCACAAACACAAACAGCGTCAGCGGCACATTAATCGTCGCCAACAGGATAAACGTCACGATCAGCGTTACGGCTGCGCTACCAAACCGCGTAAAGAAAATAACCAGTAGCCGCCATATCATATCCAAATCGCTGTACATACGGGAAATCAGATCACCCGTGGGATACGTCTGGTAAAAGCGCTGCTCCAGCGTCAACAGGTTATCAAACAATGCCTGCCGAATATCGTAATTGACATTGTAGGCGACTGTGCCGCTCCAAACGCGCTGACCCAAAAATGCAGCAACAGTTGCTATCGACAAGCCAATTAAGAGCAGTGCGTAGTGCCCCAATGAATCCAGTGAAATCTGATTCTGGATACCGTCAATGATAGTACCTATCAAAAAAGGTTCCACCCCTGATGTAATACCGCCGATGCCGCCCGCCACAATCGATCCGATGGCCGCCCCTTTGTGTCTTGCTATAAATCCCAACAACCACCAAATATCTGCTTGGGGCTTTTTTGCCCTTTCAGCCACTTACAACCACCTCTCGCCCGATTTGGGACGACTCGTATATCGCATCCAATATCTCGACAGCAACTAACCCTTGTTCACCGCTGGTTCCGGGTACTTCACCGTTACGAAGACTCTTTACGAGATCAATAATTAAAGCCTCGTGATTTTGAGGCGTAGAAAAATTCACACTTGGAATAACAGTCACCGGTACACTTGCCATCTCTGTATAAAAAACCAGTGTGTCGTCGTTCTTATAATTCCGGACGTGCAAGATTGCTGTGCCGTCTGTGCCTTGCAGTTCAACCCGATAAGCATCTTCACGCGGTTGCATATGTTCTGCCCATGTGACGTTCAACGCCATGCTGGCTCCGTTCGCCAGACGCATAAATGCAATCCCACCATCGTCTACGTCAAATCCGCCTTCAATTTTTTGACCGGGTACGCGCCCCCACGTCTTTCGCCCTACCGGTCCAAACAGACTGCGTGTCTGTGCGCTGATCGTTTGTACCGTCGGAAAGTCCATTAACCACAATGCCAGATCAATCACATGCACGCCCAAATCAATCAATGCCCCACCACCAGACATTGCCTTGCTGCCAAACAATCCCCATCCCGGTATGCCTGTTTCCCGCCGCCACGACACTTGCACATGGTAAATCGTCCCCAACTTGCCAGTGATAACCATCTGTCGCATCCATTGTGCGTCAGATCGGTATCGATAGTTATAGGACATCATCAGCCGCTTTCCGCTCTTGGCAGCCGCTGCATTCATGGCCCGTGCTTCTTGGGTATTAACCGCCATCGGCTTCTCACAAATCACATTAAGGCCAGCTTCCAAAGCGGCGATAGAAACCTCCGCATGCAGTGCATTCGGTAAACAAATACTCACGACATCTAAATTAGCTTCATTGAGCATCGTTGTGTAATCGGTGTAACGCTCTTGCACTTTGAATTCATCTGCAAACAATTGCAAACGCTCTGCATTCATGTCGCATACTGCAACTAAATCACTGTCTGGACTGCTGATATACCCTTTTGCATGAGCCCTCCCGACTCCTAACCCGATGATGCCCGCGCGCAATGGAACGCCGCTCATTTGAACCCCCGATGTGTGCTTAATGTAATACAGGGTATTGATTATAATCGTTCCTATCTTACCGATGAAGTTGCAACTAACCATGTGACCAAACACGTCCAATTTGGTAATTTCAGCCGCGGCCATCACACGTTATAATGATTCCACAGGCAAGAAACTGGACAGTTAATAAACCAACCCCGGTTCCTAAAATTCTAATGATATTAGGCACACAAATTTTTGACTATGCGAATGTGCCTGCTGTTAACCTCATTTTAAGAAAGGTTCTTTATGGCTTTGCAACCGCTCCTTTTACCCGCTCCACGCCGTCTTACGATGGGCGAAGATGTCTATAATCTGCCACCACACGCGCTCATAGCCATCAGCACATCCGTGCTTTTTTTTGAAGGTCAAATGCTTCAATCCGCATTGTCCAAATTCGCTGGCCTAAATTGGGAAATTGTTGCAGGCACAAGCTATTTGAACGTCGGTGTATTCATAGAAATTGATGAGGCACTGACTCAGGCACAGGGTTACCAACTCAGCATCTCCCCATTAGACATAACCATAACGGCCAAAGATTCAGCCGGTATTTATTATGGTGTTTGCACCCTAAATCAACTTATCAACCAGTATTCGAGTGCCCTCCCCTGCTTGACCATCGAGGACTGGCCGGATTTTCCTGCACGCGGTGTGATGTTAGACATTAGCCGCGACAAAGTTCCGACCTTGCAAACTATTCTGGATTTGGTCGAACGCCTCGCATCGCTCAAAGTCAACCAGCTCCAACTTTATATGGAGCACACCTTTGCCTATCGCCATCATCCTGAAGTCTGGGCAAATGCCACCCCCTTCACGGGCGAAGACATTCTCAAACTCGATGTTTTCTGTCGTCAGCATCATGTCGAATTAGTACCCAATCAAAACAGTTTGGGACACATGGAGCGCTGGCTCAAGCATGAACGGTATCATCACCTATCCGAATGCCCGGATGGGTTTGAGGCCGCATGGGGCGGTCATATGCCACCGACCACCTTGAACCCACTTGATCCCGGCAGTCTCAATTTAATAGCCAGTCTTTACGACGAACTGCTGCCTCACTTTACCAGTAATATCGTCAATGTCGGTGGCGATGAACCCTGGGAATTAGGTAAAGGCAAAAGTAAATCCGCTGTAGAAGAGCGTGGAGGTCGCGTTTATCTCGATTACATCACTCAACTTCACCGTGAGATAAGCGCTCATGGTCACCAGATGCAGTTCTGGGGTGATATCATTGTCCACTATCCCGATCTTGTGCCGGAATTACCCAAAGATGTCACCGCAATGCTCTGGGGATATGAAGGTGGCGAAGAAGCAGCGCAAGAATGGGAACGCCAGTGTACTCTTCTAGCAGCATCAAAGGTTCCATTTTATGTCTGTCCCGGCACATCCAGTTGGAACAGCATCACCGGTCGTTCAGACAATGCCATCGACAACTGCCGTATAAGTGCCATTAGTGGTCTTAAGCAAGGTGCAATCGGGTTCCTCAATACTGATTGGGGTGATAACGGACATTGGCAGCCCTTCTCTATCAGCTTTTTGGGCTTTGCATATGGTGCTGCCGTTTCATGGTGCATCCAAGCTAACGACTCCCTTGATCTTCCGCCGCTGCTGGATCAATTTATCTTCAACGACACTGCTGGCATTATGGGCAAATTGGCCTATGATTTAGGCGAAGTTTACAAGATCATTGGCCCTGAACACACCAATGGGCAAACCTTGGCCTACGCCTTGCAACGCTCAACCGACAACATCAAAGCCAGCCTTCCATCGCTCGAGTCGGTTGGCGGCAAACAAACAGAATCGCAGGCCGATACTCTACGGCGTGCGGCTGAAACTATTTCAAAAATTATGGAACCGATTAACAAGGCACACATGCAGCGACCCGATGCGGAACTTATCACTGCTGAATTTCAACAGGCTGCCAATCTACTGACGCACTCTATCAATCGTCTACTCTTCATAACCGATGAAGAAGGCAGCCCCGATATGCTCTTGAAAGAGCTTCAACCCCTTCTCGCCCAACAGCGCACCAATTGGCTTGCTCGAAATCGTTCCGGTGGCCTCGAAGACAGTCTTCAGCATTTTGACATGATCGCTAACGAATACAAAGCACTTATCAATTCCTAGTTAAACCTTGATGCCTTTGCAGGAGAGGATCTATGCCTCCTCTCCTCATTAGGAAGAACCTCTCCAATCAAAATAGAACAAATGAAAAGGAGTGCCTTTGCACCCCTTCAACATCTGAATTTGTTCTGTTTAAAATTCGGTAACGAGTGGCGTACTACTGCTTTGCCTTTGCCGCAGCTTCTCGGAGCGCAGCAGCGTTTGCCTGAATCTTCTTGAGTGCGTTCACGGTATCGTCTACGCCTTTCGTACCGGCACGGAAAACATTTTCTTGCAGCCACATAGCTTCGCCCCCGCTCGCACGTTCCGCTTCTGGCAAAACCAGTTTATCAAAGTCAAATCGCTCTGGAAATGCGCTGGGTACTGGCAGCTTAGACAGTTTAGGCTGGAACAACTCGTAGCGGTGCATCGGTTCGTACCCCTGTCCACACGGAATACCCTCTTTTTGCATCGCCTCACAGGCAATATCATTGGTTACGCCAAATACTTCCGGGTCAATCGCAAACACATAGCAATAGAATGAACGTGCAGTATGGCGCGGATCCCGTTTCAGCAGCCGCACACCGGGAACTTCGCTCAAAGACTCGTCCATATAAGCTGCCATCTCTTCCCGTTCCTTAGCCTGTGCCGGAAAGCGTTCCAAACCTACGAGTGCCAGTGCGCTATGCAATTCACTCATCCGGAAATTCGCGCCCATCGTGAATTCCTGCTCTGCTGCGTCATGGGGTCGTCCGCAATCGATGATGCTCGCTGCCCGTGCTGCCATCTCTGGAGTCCGGCACAACAGAACACCACCTTCGCCCGATGTGATGGTTTTTGAGGATTGTAGACTAAACGATCCAAAGTGTCCGATTGTACCAGCACCTTTTCCGCGCCACTTCGCACCATGTGCATGGGCACAGTCCTCGATGACGATCAAATTATATTTGTCAGCCAATGCCATGATTGCGTCCATATCCGCCATCTGCGCCCCCAGATGCACCGGAATGATGGCCTTAGTACGTGGTGTTATCGCCGCCTCAATTGCCTTTGGGTCAATACAATAAGTCTCAGGATCAATATCAACAATTACCGGAATTGCGCCAGCAGCCATCGGTGCGCCTGCTGTCGCCTGAAACGTATAAGCTGGAACTATAACCTCGTCGCCCCACCCAATGTCCGATGCACGCAGTGCAACTTCCATGGTAACCGTTCCATTGGCGACCGCTACCCCATATCCCCCACCCTGTATTTCCTCAAACTTACGTAGAAACGCCTCAGTGCGCGGCCCCGGGTACGGATAACCACCCCATTGTCCCGATTTGATAACGCTGGTGACAGCCTCAATATCGCGCTCATCATGAACAGGCCACTCAGGATACGGTTCAGTACGTTCTGGCTGCCCGCCAAAAATTGCTAAGTCAGACATTTTTCATAATCTCCTATGGGTTTATCGGGTCAATAATTCGGATTGTGCAGTCATGTGCCTATCTATCTATGGCCTCTAACCATTCACCATAGCAGCATCGTGGTACTTAAATGATCCAAGCGCCGAACAAAGTTTATTCGTTGGGGTCATAGGCGTATCCAGCACTTTCAAGCATCGTGTTAGTAGATTGAATCAAAACTTCACGAAGCGGTTTGTGGTCAATATTAACCTGCTCCATCGCCAGCATCACCGCCCCTACGACCGGCGGAGCCGTCAATCGGACAAGGTTTGCATAAGGGGCAACACTATGAACGGTTTCTGCTAGGCTTTCGGCAATCAGAGGGCTGCCCTTATAAAGACTTCCGGTCAACACAAGGTCAAATTCAAATGCTTCGAACTTAAGCTGACGAACCACCCCCACCGCGAGGCTTCCCAGTTCTCTCCCAATCCAGCGAACAGCTTCCATTGCCACCGGATCTTGTTCATCTGCTGCTTCGAATACCAGCATCACAGCCGTTGAACCCAAGTCGTATCGCCCACGCGATAACCCTTCGATTAAATCCATCACATCGCGCGCGCCTACGTGCTCAACGAATTTCTGAGCAAGCGCCGTATGAGGCCCACGCTGCGACCATGCCTTGGTGACGCAGTGCATGGCTTGATGAACCAGATCCCCACCACCGCCATATTCGCCCGACCACTCGCCAATACCAGACACACGCCCTTCACACCCGTTCATATCGCGTCCCCGGCAGTTACTTCCTGTTCCAGCAACCACGCTTATACCCCAACCGGTACGGGAGCCAGCCACTAACCCGATGACGGCATCATTAACCAGCACTAAAGGCGCATGAAAACCCAATTGCTCAATGATTTCACGGTGGAGTGGTTCGTCGTTAGGCCAGTCAAGTCCAGCAATCCCCATACCGATAGCCGTGAGCTGCTCCTGACGTACTCCTGCCATGTCCAACGCATTCTGAGTTACTCGATCAAGAACTTGAGCAAACCCTGAATAACCGATGGTTTCATGATTTCCCGTACCACCTGCGCCGAATCCAATGATGTGACCCGCTTCATCGCTTACGACAGCGTGGCATTTCGACCCACCAACATCAACCCCCAAAAAATATTGGTTCACAAATCACTGCCGCATCAAATCACGTAACTCGCGGTTACCGATGATATGAACCCCTTGATCCCGAATGAAATCGCGCAGTTCTATACTTAAGAAAGCTTCGTAATCCGCAACCCGGCTTTCCCAATCCGGTGCGATTGCCCGCAACTCCGGCGTATCTTGCGCCGCATGAAGATAAAAATGGGTAATACCGGGAAGCAGGTTCCGAATAGCTTGTTTGGCTTGTTCAACCCGTTCAGCCGGTTGATCAAGCGGTAGACCAAATACATGATCCAATAACGGCACCCCCATGTTCTGGAGCTTTGTACCTTCCTCCAGCGCCATATTGCTCAGCGTATCGCCTAATCCACTCGCTCGAAAACCAACAATATCGCCCCGAAATAAGATTGTCGGAGGTAACTTGTATTCTTGAGCCAAATCAACGTATAGGGGTAAGAATTTCTCGTGTGCCAGTGTGCCCATATGGCTGTCTATATGGGTCGGGTCAATTCCAGCCGCCAATGCGCGATCAATTTGAGCCTTTAACTCAGCACGAGTTGCTGCGGAATCAGCTCGCTCTTGTACAGGAGGCTGCCGACGATAAAAATATCCTTCATCGTCCACCAGGCCGCTCGCCGGATCTCGCGTCGAAATCGGCCCCCATCGGTAACCATCCCACTCGCTTGTCAATGTCAGATGCACTCCCATATCAATTTCAGGATGCTTCCGACAATACTCAGCCGTCTGTGGAAACCACGGGCACGGAACCATAACCGCCGCCGATGAAATCAAGCCAAAGTCTAATAAATCATCATATGCCGAGAGTGTAGACTGGCACATTCCAACATCGTCAAGGTGAAGGATAACTGCCCGATCATTATCGTCAAAACCAAGTTTCTTTAAGACTGGATTAGGTTGCACGAGTCAAAACCTTTGTGACTAATTTATGCTGTGAAAAACTGTGGTAAATACTTCCTATTAGTTTCAAGTAGATCATTCAGCACCACCTCGACTTTATCAGCGGATGGCCCCAACGGATGAGTCAACAATGCCTGATAAGCCGCATTCCGGTCTCCGTGTACTGCTGCCTCAACCGTAAGCAGTTCGTAAGCCTTTACCTGTGACAGCAAACCAAACGCTGCCAAGGGTAACGGATCTGCCGGCAGCGGATGAATTCCCTTTGCATCGACTTTACACGGCATTTCAAGTACCCAATCCTCAGGCCAACCTTTTACTGCTCCCCGATGTGCTACATTCACCTCATGCGTTTCACCCAGATCGTTGTAATGCGCGTTTAATAGCTGCGTCGCCAAAGTGGAGTAATATGCACCACCACGCTGCATCAACCCATCAGGCGGAGTTGTACGGTCAGGTTCGGCATACTGCTTAAAGAGTTCGGCCTCAATCGCCATCACCGCCTCAGCCCGTGAAGGCGGCCATTTTTCTTGGTCAGCGAACTTACGTCCTGTGTAATAGAAATACTGGAGATAATAATTCGGAATCATGTGCAATGATTCTATCGTATTCACATCCCATTCTGGTTCGGGTGCCGTTCGTAAATCACTGACATAAGATTCAAAAATCTGAGGCCAAAGATCCTCGCCATCCAACTTAAACCCTCGGTGCCACGTCAAATGATTTAGCCCAAGCGTATCAAGTTGGGCATCAGTTGACTTAGCCTGAATCCCCAACCCCTCCAACATATGCACTTTGGTTGTGATGGGTACATTACAAACACCCACCGCAGTCACATCGGGAGCATAACGCGAAAGTGCTTCCGTCACTAAGCCAGCTGGATTGGTAAAGTTCACCAGTAACGCATCCGGCGCTAATTCCTTCATATCTTGAGCAAGCTTTAGGATGACCGGTATTGTGCGCAGCGCCTTCGCCATGCCACCCACCCCTGTCGTTTCCTGACCGATTAATCCGTGTCGCATTCCCAGATATTCATCTTCACGTCGGGCAGCCATCCAACCGACACGAAGCTGAGTCAAAACATATTGTGCGCCTTTTACAGCCTCGCGCTGATCCGTTATCAGATGAACCTCAAATCGCGCACCCGCCGCCTGTGCCATACGTTGCGCAAATTTCCCGACCACTTCTAACCGTTCCGGCAGTATATCCATCAGCCAGAGTTCGGTCATAGGAAACGTATCTTGGCGTTCTAAAAATCCGTTTATGAGTTCAGGGGTGTAAGATGACCCCCCACCGATTACTGTAACCTTCATATTGAATTACTCATTTTCTATTTTTCTGCAAATCGTTCCGGCGCACCACAGGATCGACGAATAACTAGCTCAGTCGGAAGCAGTGTCAATTGCTCAGAATAGCCAGTCTGTATCAAACCAATTAACTTGCGCACTGCTTCACGTCCTGCCGTCTCAATCGGCGCACGAACAGTTGTAAGCGGTGGCGCAAGATAACGAGACAACCGAATATCATCAAATCCCACTACGGCAACATCTTCTGGCACGCGCAATCCAGCATCTTTTAACCCGATCAGTACGCCGATTGCCGAGTCATCGTCCCCTGCAAAAATAGCATCAAATGGTATCTTTCGGTCGAGCAGCCTTGACACCGCGGCCTGACCTTGATATTCATCAAAACCACCTTCGATCACCAAAGCCGGGTCAAACTCAATGTCATGCGCTTTAAGCGACTCTCGATAACCCATCTCACGCCAATATGAATCCTCCACACCTTCCGGGCCGGGGAAAAACGCAATCTGCCGATAACCTCTTTGCTCAATCAGGTAATCAACTAGCTTTCGCGCACCTGACTTATTTTCAAACGCGACATAGGGGATTTCTAAACCTGCTGGGGGCGAACGATGCAACAAAACAATCGGGAATTGCATGCGATGCAGTCGCACGATTTCAGCCTCATCAAGGCTGTCGGTAAAAACGATCAAGCCGTCCGAATTATGTTCTCCCAAAGCGTAATGCTCTACTGATTCCAATTCTTCGACCTGATGCGTACAATGAATCAGCAAGTCATACCCATATTCGCGCGTGCCAGCCTCGATACCACGCAGCATGGGTCCAAAGAATTCGCCGCTAATTTCCCGTAAGATTAAGCCAATCGTATTCGTTTTGCGCGTTGCAAGACCACGCGCGGCTGCTTGAGGCGAATAATTTAATTCAGAAACTACATCCCACACCCGTGCGGCTGTGGCCTCGGCTACTTGCCCTGTCTTATTAATCACACGGCTGACGGTGGCAATCGAAACACCCGCTTTTTCAGCGACATCACCGATTGTTGCCCGTGAAAATTCAGTCAATTGTGACATGATGCCTATTTAAGTTCATAATCAAAATAATGTAAGCGCTTTCTGTAAACGCTTACACAGATTAACTAATCTTCAGAAAATGGTCAAGGGTTAGCCACTCAATCTTGAGGACATGTATGCCAAGTGCCAAACCATTTATTTGAATTTGGCGTATTTTCAATATTCTTGCTAAACTCCTGTAAACGCTTTCTGTAAACGCTTACATCGACATTCATCTTTATTATCTCCCTTTCTAAAGGCCTATCAGTTTTGGAGGAAGACAATGAAACAAAAGATTTTGGTAACCGTACTTGCAATATTCTGTTTCAGTTTGATAGTAGCTGCACCGGTGACAGCACAGGATAAAGTGAAGGTCACGATTTTTGTTGGTCTTGGTACGGGTACTGATCCCGATCAAATTCCTCAACAGGAAGCTCTTGCAGAAAAATATAATTCTTCGCACGACAAAATTGAAATTGAGTTTTTAATTGTACCGGTAACAGAATCGCGGACACGCTTGCAAGCCGCCATTGCCGGCGGTAGTGCGCCCCAGTTGGTTGGTCCAAACGGGATTTCCACCATTGCCGAGTTTTTTGATAGCTGGGCTGATGTTACACCCTATATCGAGGCCGAAAACTTTGACACGAGTGATTTTTATGGTCCAAGTCTTGACCTCAATAAGTATCCTACCATTAATACCGGTCTGCCATTGGGTTTATACCCTTCATTTGTCCTTTATAACAAGGATATTTTTGATGCCAGCGGTGTCGATTACCCCCCCAGCGATTATAACGATACCTCGTGGACATTGGACGACCTTAAAAGCCGCGCCATGCTGCTTACGCTTGATAAAGCCGGTCATGATGCAACTTCGCCTGATTTTGATCCCGAAAACATTGTCCAATGGGGTTATTCAGACTCATGGACGGATACACGTGGCAGCTTGACCATGTTCGGCGCGCCGGATGTCGGTCGCCCCACCAGTGATGACTATAAAACGGCAACTGCTAATTCTGCAGAATGGGTATATGGTATGCAGTGGTTAAGTGATGGCATGTGGAAAGATCACTTCATTCCTAACGCGTCTGAATCTGCATCAATCGAAGCAACAGGCGCTGCACCACTTGATTCGGGTGTGTTAGGGATGTTTTACACCCACACATGGTACCTCGGCGAAGGTTTGAATGATGTGCCATTTGAATGGGATGCTGCCCCATTGCCGTTCAATCAACAAGGTAAGCGCATTGCCCGTATCCATGCCGATAACTTTACGATACCTGCTGCCGCTGAACACAAAGATGAAGCATGGGAAGTCATGAAGTGGCTGACTGATTCGGAGCAAATTGTGGATGTATGTCTAATTTACGGTTGTGTTCCTGCACGCGCATCCGTCGCTGACGATTTCCGAGCTGCACTTCAAGATAAATTCCCTGACCTGAACTTGGATGTAGTCTTTGAAGCAATTAACTATTTAGATGCCCCCAACCACGAATCATGGGTTCCAGATTGGGCGCGTGTTGGCGACGCACTGGGATTTGCAACCTCACAGGTAGGCACAGGGCAAGACAAAGATGCACAGTCTGTGCTTGATCAAGCCAACGCTGATGTTCAGAAAATTTTGGACGAATACTGGGCTAGTCATGCTAGCTAGTGCTGCGACTTGCTGACTGTTTCGGGGGCGTAAGCCTACGCCCCCATACAATCCTTATGCCCCTTAATTAGGCAAGTTGGAGTAAACGAATGCGCCTCCTTGACACACGCAATTGGACGCTGCAAAAACGTGAAGCCGCCGCAGGTTATATTTATGTTGCACCGTGGATCGTTGGCTTTATTCTTTTAACGGTTGGCCCGATGCTAGCGTCGTTGTACTTTTCATTTACGAATTACAACATTATCTCCCCTCCTAGTTGGATTGGCATTGGGAATTACACCGAGTTGTTTCAAGACCCGTTGTTTTGGAAATCACTACAGGTAACACTTTATTTCGCCGTGCTCTCACTGCCATCAAGCCTCGTTTTAGGCTTCATACTTGCTATTCTTTTAAACCAGAAAATTAAAGGGATCGGACTCTGGCGCACCATTTATTTCCTACCGTCCGTACTTTCGGGTGTAGCCGTCACCTTGTTATGGATAATGCTGTTCAATCCTCAAATCGGCGTTGTCAATCAAATTTTAGAAAAGGTTGGCATCAAAGGGCCAAGCTGGTTAAGTGATCCTCTCTGGGCATTACCAGCGCTGGCAATCATGGCGCTGTGGGGTGTTGGTCAAAACATGATTATCTATCTAGCAGGCTTACAGAGTGTCCCTGCCGACATGTATGACGCTGCCAAAGTTGATGGCGCGAACGCGTTGCAGCGCTTCCGCTATGTGACCATTCCGATGATGTCACCTGTATTATTTTATAATTTGGTATTGGGTCTAATCGGCACGTTCAGCTATTTCACACAGGTGTATATCGCGTCAAATGCTGCTACTCGCGAAATCGGCGGCCCCGCAAGAGCAACCCTGTTTTACAACCTGTATCTATTTCAGAACGCATTCAGGTACGGCAGGATGGGATATGCTTCGGCAATGGCATGGGTTCTTTTCATCATTGTGCTCATACTAACCGCGCTCATTTTTCGATCTTCTTCGTTATGGGTTTATTACGAGGGCGAGTTGAGGGGAAAAGGTTAATTAATTCTCATGGAAACAACAACCCCGGCACCGGTCGCCCAAGAGGCACAAAAACCAACCGTCCGCAGAACATGGCAATTAGGCGTAAGTGGTCAAAACTTGCTTATCAAAGGCATCACCACACTCGTTTTAGCAGCAGGAGCCGTCCTCATTCTAATACCACTGGTGTACATGGTTTCGATCTCCCTACGCGATCGGGGTCAGATAAGACAAGCTACACTAGAAGTCATTCCATCTCGTGAGATTACGGTGACTGTCAATGGTAAGGAAGAGCCGCTCTACAATGTGACTGTTGACGGGCAGCAGAAACAAATGGCGCTCATAAAAAAACGCCCCGGCGGTAAAGGCTTGTTTGTCGAGGCTAATAACCCTGAGCAAACCTTTGAACTCCTAATTGCCGACCAAGAAGCTCTACGTGAAATTAGCATTCACCCCGAAAATTATCCCGAGTCGCTCACGGCTGTTCCATTTGACCGCTATCTCATGAACACGCTGCTGGTCACGTTTTTTGGCATGATGGGAATGCTTTTTTCTTGTTCGCTGGTTGCCTATGGCTTCTCGCGCTTTCGTGCCCGTTGGCTTAATGTGCTGTTCCTGTTATTACTTTCAACGATCATGCTGCCGCGGCAGGTAACCCTCATCCCGATTTACATCGTGTTCCAGAAAATCGGCTGGGTAGATACATTATTACCCCTCATCGTGCCCCAATTTTTCGCAAATGCCTACGACGTATTTCTGCTGCGACAGTTTTTTATGACAATCCCGCTAGAGCTAGACGATGCAGCCAAATTGGATGGTGCAACAACCCTGCAAACGCTGCTCTACATTATCTTACCGATGGCTCGACCAGCCCTCATATCGGTCGCGATATTCCATTTCCTATACGCCTGGAATGACTTCTACGAGCCGTTGATATTCTTGCACAGTCGTGAAAATTGGACGATGGCAGTTGGGTTGCAAACGTTCAATGCGGTGTACAGCGTCAATACGCATCTCATCATGGCAGCCTCGGCAGTCATGATTATCCCACCCATCGTATTGTTCTTTTTCAGCCAGAAAATCTTTACCGAAGGCGTGGTCATCACCCGTATGTCCGAGAAATAAGTTCAAACGAACGACATTTTTACTCAAATCATAAAGTCCTCGCATTTCGTCGAAATCAGGTTAATTGGATTTCGACTGTTTAAACCTGCGTGTTATAATTTGGCTCATTCTTCATGCCGTTCGTCATTCAGAAAGTGATTTTCTTATGAAATATACTGCGGAAAATATGCTCGTTCGCTCAAAAGACACAGAGGGGACAGGCGTTTTTGCTGAGATTTCATCTGAGCAAGCCGGTTGGGATTGGCTCAATATGTCTGCTCGACGCATGAACACCGGTGAAAAATGGAGTGGCACGACAGGCGATTATGAATATGTACATGTCGTATTTGGTGGGAAGTGCCACATTCGCACGAGCAAAGGTGAATTCCTAAACATTGGTGATCGCGCGAATGTTTTTGCTGGAAAACCCTATGCGGTTTATCTGTCGCGCAACACTGACTTTGAAATCGAGGCCCTCACCGATGGCTTTGAAGTCGCAAGCTGTTGGGTGGAAACCGACGAAGATCATCCTGCCCAACTGGTAACTCCCGAAACAAGCAAAGTCGAGCTGCGAGGCGGCGCAAATGCCTCGCGACAAATAAACAGTATTATTCCACCGGGTTTTGACTGCCAACGCTTAGTCGTGGTTGAAGTCTACACACCCGGCGGCAACTGGTCGAGCTACCCTCCCCATAAACACGATGTTCACCGTGAAGATGAGCAAGGTCAGGTGATCGAAGCCGACTTAGAAGAAATTTACTTTTATAAGCTGGATAAACCCAAAGGCTATGCCTACCAGCGCGTTTATACTGATGACCGCTCGATAGACGGCCTGATGATGGCTCAACACCATGACATGGTACTCGTCCCCGAAGGGTATCATCCGGTAGTTAGCGCGCACGGTTATACAACTTATTATCTAAATCTTCTAGCAGGGTCAGCGCAATCGTTAGCAAATGCGGACGATCCGGATTATGCGTGGATAAAAAGAACATGGACAGGATTAGACCCACGTCTACCGATTGTGAAATAACAGCGCC
This sequence comes from Aggregatilineales bacterium, assembly GCA_038251045.1. Classification (GTDB taxonomy): domain Bacteria; phylum Chloroflexota; class Anaerolineae; order Aggregatilineales; family Phototrophicaceae; genus CFX2. The sequence continues at coordinate 22,183 of JBBSBS010000041.1, forward strand.
ACACACTGGGTTGGTACGGATAGTTTGAAGAATTTTATGTTTATATTGCTCAATTACATCCACAGGGAATCGTATGCGTATTAAATGGTATGGTCACTCCAGTTTTTTGATTACGGGTGAAAATGGCAAACGGGTCATCACCGATCCCTATACACCTGAAACCAGCGGGTATCGCAAGATACCGGATGCCCCGGATATTGTGATTATTTCCTCGTCCAACGATACTTTTCACTGCCGCGCTGACCTCATTCCGGGTACGCCTTTGGTCATAAACGCCCTTGAATTGGCGCAAAATGGCGGACAAGTTACCGAGCATGGCATCAACATACAAGCCATAAAGGCGATGGAAGCGCTTGACCACCAGTTCCATGATCCTGACCAAAACGGCATGTATCGATTTGTCATGGACGGGGTGAGCGTTGGGCATCTTGGAGACATCGGGAACGCATTAACCGAAGAACAAATGCAATTCTTCTCTGGTGTAGATGTCCTGTTTGCGCTGACAGGCGGACATCCAACGATTAGCCTTGATGATTTGGATACGGTCATAAAACGCACCCAGCCTAAATTCGTCATTCCAATGCACTTCCGTACACTCACATATAAGCCCCGCAATACCTTCTGGATTCAATCGTTCCTGAATTATTACAATCCGGAAGATATTGATTTTGCATGTGACAGCGAAATCGCAATAACCAAAGAATCCCTACCAGAAAAAACGCGGGTAATGGTACTCACACACGCCTGTTGAGGCATCACGCTTAACCGGCGAATTAAGACTAATTAGTAAGGATTTTTATGAAGACCTCAAGACTAACAATGGCGCAAGCAATCATACTGTTCTTGCAGAACCAGTATGTAGAGCGTGACGGCGTAGAAAATGCATTTTTCGCTGGATGTTGGGGCATTTTCGGACATGGGAACGTAGCGGGAATCGGACAAGCCCTCCAGCAATATGCAGGCAGCTTTAAGTACTATCAAGCCCGTAACGAGCAGGCGATGGTTCATGCCGCTTCCGCCTATACCAAGATGAAAAACCGCCTCCAAACTTTTGCCTGTACTTCCTCAATTGGCCCCGGCGCAACCAATATGATTACCGGTGCAGCCGTGGCGACAATCAACCGTTTACCCGTTCTCCTGTTACCGGGGGATATTTTCGCGGAGCGTCTTCAAGCGCCGGTACTACAACAAGTTGAGTGGGAACATTCGCAGGATTTTTCGGTAAATGACTGCTTTAAGCCTGTGTCGCGCTATTGGGATCGGCTTAACAGACCGGAACAGATTATCGCGACCCTGCCAGAAGTGATGCGCGTGCTAACTTCCCCTGCCGATACCGGCGCGGTTACGCTGGCCTTACCACAGGATATACAGGCGATGGCAGTAGATTACCCGACTGCCCTTTTTGAAAAACGCATATGGCATATTCCCCGCAATCGCCCGGACTTGGGACGGTTACAAGAAGCGGTCGAATGGATCAAACAAAGTAAACAACCGATTATTGTGGCAGGCGGCGGGGTTATTTACAGCGAAGCAACCGGGACACTGCGGCGCTTTGTTGAACAAACCGGAATTCCGGTTGGCGAAACGATGGCTGGCAAAGGTTCGCTTGCCTATAACCACCGCTTGAACTTGGGTGCAGTTGGGGTCACAGGAACTCCGGGCGCAAATATACTCGCACGGGAAGCTGATCTCGTAATCGGAATTGGCACACGATACAGTGATTTCACAACCGCCTCTAAAACAGCTTTCCAGAGCGGCAGTGTAAAATTCATCAACATTAATGTGGCGGAATTCGATGCCTACAAACACAACGCCATTCCGTTGGTGGGTGATGCCCGCGCAACATTGGATGAACTGATGGGTGCATTGAGTGGCTATCAGACCGACAAAACCTATCAAGATCGCGCAAGCAAGTTCAATGTCGATTGGGATTTGGAAGTCAGCCGAATATACAACTTGGAACACGGCCCTCTGATGAGTCAGGGCGAAGTCATCGGGGTTATCAACACCCTTTCGAAAGCCGACGATGTGGTTCTCAACGCGGCAGGCAGTATGCCCGGTGATTTGCACAAGCTATGGCGGACGCGCAACCCGAAGGGCTACCACATGGAATACGGCAACTCGACGATGGGTTACGAGATAGCCGGTGGCCTCGGTGTGAAAATGGCGGATCCATCTCGCGAAGTCTATGTGATGGTTGGAGATGCCTCATACTTAATGATGAACTCCGAGATTGTGACAGCCGTACAAGAAGGCATAAAACTCATTATCATTCTGGTAGACAATCATGGCTTTGCCAGCATCGGTGGATTGTCCAAGGCCGTTGGCAGCGATGGCTTTGGCACCAAATACCGCTTCCGCAGTGAGTCAGGCCAACTCGATGGTGATACGTTGCCGGTGGATTACGGCGCGAATGCTGGTA
>JBBSBS010000042.1:0-24514 GCA_038251045.1 Aggregatilineales bacterium
CTTGGATTTATCGTTCAACAGTTTGATTACCGCGATTTGAGTACTGGGCCGGGAAGTATTATTGATCAAGTTGTTCGGCTCAATGACACAATCCAAAGTGCGGATATTTTACCGGGTCCGGGTACTGTCATCCTTATTCCCCGCCAGACCTCCACACCAACACCTGAAAACGTGGAAACCGAGGTGGCAGTGGCAGCAACAAGTGCGGTAGCGAATCCGAATATTCCCGAGTTTTCGTCGATCAATGAGTATGTGGTGCAGCCGGATGACACGATTGTTGGTATAGCTGAGGAATACAATACTACTTTAGGCGTGTTATTTAGTTTGAATCCTGATTTGCCGGGTATATTTTCGTGTAACCCGGAAATTCCAAGTGGCGGGCCAGAATGCAATATCACTCTTAAAATTGGGCAGACGATAATTGTCCCTGCTCCTACACCTACACCGACTCTTTCACCTACACCGTCCGGCAATGAGACGTCAACACCTACACCTACTTACGCTGCTCCTGTTATGATCTTTCCCCCCGATGGAGCATCTGCGGGTGCAGGTGTGTTTAGTTTGCAGTGGGTAAGTGTTGGGATCCTAGATTCTGATGAAGTTTATCTGGTGCAGGTTACCGATATGACTTTGAACCAAATTGCGTTACAGGTGGCAACGCGTAACACGTCTTATACATTACCTGAAACCCTCATTCCGAATGACGGTCAAGCACATACGTTTAGCTGGATGGTATGGGTTGCAAAGCCTAACGCTGATAAGGTATATGGTAGGGTAGGGGGTGTGTCTAACGAACATACCTTTACGTGGCAGAATCGATAGTAATATCGCCAGTTACGGTAAACCACGTGCTGGCGGTGACTTTGTCAAAATTCGACGATTTGATTCAAATTTTTCGCAAAAATTGCACTATTTGCATAATTCCCGCTGAATTGTCCGGCGGTATTCCTGCTTGATGCCGCGGGGATCATATTTTATAACGGCGGGAGGCTCGTGTAATACCGCTGAGATGACACTGTTGCAGCGGGAAACTCGCTTAATGCCACCGCTTTTTCAGAAGTGACTGTTGTCGCTTTAACTGCTATTGGTTTAAGTAGTCTTGAATGATGATATACCTATTCCGTTTCTCTCAAGACGCGCCTATTTGACACATACATTTTAGAACATAAGTTCAACAACGTCAAGTCAAATGTGTAAGGGTTGACACTTATGTCCTTCATGGAACCGCGGCACTTTACCTATAAATGCAGGACGTGACAGTTTTGGAAGTACCAGCTTGTTTGTGTTACTACGCGGGGAAATCGATTAACCCAATCGGCCAAATTCACGAGCGAGTTGGTCGCTGGTCATGTGGAGCATGGTAGGGCGACCATGAGGGCAGGTGTGAGGCGAACGACAGCGTTCGAGTTGACGGATAATCGACTGCATTTCATCGGTACTCAGAATTTGACCTGCTTTAATCGCGCCATGTTTGCAGACGCGAGTTATGATTTTATCTTCAATTGATGACTGTCCGGGACTCGTGCCTGCTTCCAAATCGGCAATAATTCCATTTAAGACTTCATGTGGCGATTGGTCGGCTAGCAGTGCGGGTACGCTGCGGATAATATAAGTATTGGGTCCGAATGGCTCAAGATCAAACCCGACTTCGCTAAGCGTTTGCATATTTTCTTCAATAAGATGAGCATCGGGAGGGGCCAGAGTGATGGTTTGGGCTGTCAGGGATAGCTGCGAAGACCGTTCATGACGCTGATGCTCATCCATAAATTGTTCGTAAAGTATGCGCTCATGAGCAGCATGTTGGTCGACAAGATATAGGCCAGACGGACCTTCGGCAACAATGTAGGTGGCACCAATTTGGCCAATCACTCGCAATATGGGCAATGTTCGCGGTTTTGCGGGCGTTCCCAGTCCTTCAGGAATTGCATCAACATCATCATTTTTCTGATGTGATGTGAGTGGTGCGCGGGTATACTGACCCGCGGAATGGAGGTCTAAACCCATGCCAAGTTGACCGAGAGATTGATTCGATGAACTGTCTTCCCAAGTTTGCTCACTGGCAGCATTGAATCCTAGACCACCGAACCGCCCCGTGCGCACGGCTGGAGTTTGTGCGAGATCAACTACAGACCGTCTCACGGCTCGTTGAACCGCACTGAAAACCCCCTCTGGATCCCGAAAGCGAACCTCTGCCTTGGTAGGATGAACGTTCACATCAACTTCGGCAGGAGGCAGACGAACCATTACAATTGAGACAGGGTAGCGACCGGTCATTAGAAAGGTGTGATAAGCCTGCGTTATGGCGTAGGAAAGGCGTGTGTCTTGAATCCAGCGCCCATTGACGAACAGGGTAATGTGGTTGCGGTCCGCTCGATGCAAATTGGGAACTGAAGTAAAGCCCGTTACAATTATTTCCGGTCGACTAACACTCGACTTCTCGTGTCCGCTGACTTCCACCATATTCTTGAAACTATCAAGCCCTAAGGCCGCAACAATAACATCGGCAAGATTGCCACTCCCATTTGATCTAAAGACTTCGCGACCATCCTGTTCCAGAGTGAAACGGATGTGGGGATAAGCCATTGCATAGCGGCTAACAAAGAGCGCAATCTGGCGTTTTTCCGTATTTTCCTTTTTTAGAAATTTTAGACGTGCGGGAGTATTGTAAAAGAGGTTTTCAACCGTAATTACTGTTCCAACGGGGGCACCAATTGATTGTCGCCGGATAATTTCGCTACCAGCGAGTTGAATCAACGCACCGGAAGGCGTTTCAATGTGGCGAGTTATAATTGTTAGTTGGCTTACTGACGCAATGCTGGCAAGCGCCTCTCCACGAAAACCCAGTGTTTCGATAGAACTGAGGTCGTCCGCTGTTTCCAGTTTACTGGTGGCATGACGATGAAAAGCAACCTCGACCTCATCGGGTAGGATTCCCGACCCGTCATCCGCAACTCGTATGCGCTGGCGACCACCACCGCTTATTTCGATACGAATATTCAGTGCGCCCGCATCAATGGCGTTTTCCAGTAGCTCCTTGACAACCGAGGCGGGACGTTCAACGACTTCACCTGCCGCAATTTGAGCGACTACGAGTTCAGGTAAAATTTTTATCGGCATGAATCGCTATTCCAGACACTCAAATCGAACAAACTGGAGGTACTTTTTGAAATGAATTTGGTTTTATCATTCGCCATCTGAGAACATGTTGCGGTCATTAAGTGGAATTCTTATAAAGAAAGTGCTGCCTGTTCCTTCTTCACTTTCAACCCAAGCATCTCCCCCATGCCGTAGGGCAACGCTGCGAACGATAAATAAGCCCAAGCCCGTACCCTTTATTTTTTTGAATTCTGGCCGGTGAATTCGGGAGTGTCGCTCGAAAAGTTGAGCCTGATTCTGGGGATTAATCCCTAGCCCGGTATCACGTACCGCGACAACAAGTTTGTCTTCGAGACGCGTTACCGACACATTAATCGACCCTCCATCCGGTGTATATTTGATTGCATTGTCGACCAAATTATTCATGGCGCGTTGGAGCATTGTTTCATCGGCATAGATAATCGGAAGATTGTCGCCTACTGTAAGGGTTACACTTAGAGATTTATCAGCGGGAACGAGGTGGTTATCAATAATCTTATGTGCGATTTGACCCAAATCGGTTGGAACACGCATAAGTTCATATGAACCGGCTTCAGGATCATAGCGCCCCGCATCTTGAACATTCTCGACCAGCGCTGTCATTTGCGTGACACCCGAGAGTATTTTTGTTATGAAATATTTTTGCTTCTCATTTAGCTCGCCAACCGAATCCATCATGCTGGCAAAGCCTTGTATGGCTGTAAGAGGGGAGCGTAGATCATGGAGCACATAGCGCATAGATTCGCTCTGATTATTATTGAGCCGCTTGTAATACGATACGTCTTGTAAAAGCAAAGTCCACCCATGCGAAGCCGGCTCTACTGCTGGTGTAAAGACTTTTTCACTCATTGTCCATTCTGCTAAATTAGATAACCCTTTGACGAAAGGATCAAGATCTTCAGCTAGAGGGATTTCAGCGAGGGTCAGCGCGCTATCTAAGCCTTCTAACCGAATGTTAAAAAGCTCGCCAAAAGCTGAGTTAAAGGAGAGGATTCGATATAAAGAATCCAACAACACGATGGGGGACTTAATACTGTCTAGCAAATTGAAGGTTTTGTTTTTTGGGGCAACTTGATCGGTTTGTGTGATTGGTTTCACTGGTGTAATCTCGGTCACCAGAAAATGGTGCTAATTGAGGAGAATTTATCGTTCGGCATCGCTCATTATAAGGTTCTTATGATCTTGGAGCAAGTTTTGATGCGCTCCTGTGGAACACGAATCCTTATTCGGTGTTTTTGATTTCTAGGTCAGAGAGCATAGATCGGATTCGGTCTGCCACCATTGCAATCGCAACATGGTTATGTCCACCTTCAGGGATGATTACATCGGCATAACGACGGCTAGGTTCGACGAATTGAAGGTGCATGGGGCGGACAGTGGTCAAGTATTGGTCAATCACGGATTCGATGGTGCGACCACGTTCAAGTATGTCGCGTTGTAAGCGGCGGATAAACCGTATATCTGCATCAATATCTACGAAAATTTTTATATCGAACAATTCGCGCAATATTGGTTCAGCGAATAGTAAAATACCTTCAATGAGAATAATAGGTTGGGGCTGAACGAGTAATGTTTCTGATGTTCGCTGGTAATTAGTAAAATCGTAGACGGGAATACGCGTGGGTTTCCATTCTTGTAACTGCCGAATGTGCTCGATCATGAGCAATGTATCTAGTGCGTCCGGGTGATCAAAATTCCGAACATTGGATTGGATGAAAGGGATATCATCGATGTTTTTATAATAAGCATCATGGGGGATGTAGGCGATTCTGTGACTGCCGACTCTATCAAGGATAGCGTTGGATATTGTCGTTTTACCTGCGCCGGTTCCTCCAACGACTGCAATGGTAATTGGATGAGGAATGGCAGGCATGGTTTCCCTCTCATGAAAAATAAATGCCCGCGACTTTTATGATAGTGCGAGCAATGAAAGAAGCCACCTATGGGATTTGAACCCGCAACCTACCGCTTACGAAGCGGTTGCTCTACCGTTGAGCTAAGGTGGCATTTACGCCATTATAGCAGACGCAATTCTTAGCTCGCAAGGCTCGGTTACAGTATTTCTCGCGTACGGGTTAATGCCGGAAGTGCCTGACCCCTGTGAAAATCATAGCAATGTTGGCATTGTTGGCTGCTTCGATCACTTCTTTATCGCGAATTGATCCGCCCGGCTGAATAATCGCAGTGATACCAGCATTGGCCGCGGCTTCTATTCCGTCTGCAAATGGGAAAAATGCATCTGAAGCCATCACCGAACCACGGGCGTTGCTTCCTGCCTTCGTAATTGCCAATTGTACTGAATCGACTCGGCTAGAAAGACCACCACCAATTCCCACTGTTTTATTTGGAACAGCAAGTACTATTGCATTTGATTTGACGTGCTGGACAGTTTTCCATGCGAACTGAAGCGCACTTCGCTCGTCATTAGATGGTGGTCGTGCGCTAATGATTTGCAGCACTGTGCCGGTTGGATCGCCCACATCCGAAGTTTGGACAAGCCACCCACCTTGAACACTGCGTACTTCTAGATCATTTCCATTAAATGAGGCCGGAATTTGTAGTAGTCGACAGTTTTTGCGATTGGTAGCCAAAGTCGTTTGGGCAGCGGGCGAAAATGCGGGCGCAGCGATGGCTTCAACAAAAAGCGAACCCAAAGCAGACACAAAGTCTTCATCAACAATGCGGTTAACAGCAATGACCCCACCAAACGCGGAAAGGGGATCTGAAGCAAGGGCATTCGGATATGCTTCCGCAATGCTAGAACCTATTGCAATGCCGCAGGGATTGAGATGCTTCACAATAACAACAGCAGGCTCGTTAAAACTGCTGGCAGCACGCCAAGCCGAATCAAGATCCAAGATGTTATTGTAGGAAAGTTGTTTGCCCCCCAGCACCGTACCACCTAATGGCCCTAATTTCCCTGTCCGACTGTAGTAGGCAGCCGCTTGATGGGGATTTTCGCCATAACGAAGATTCTCGACGCGTTGCATGCCAATTGACAAATGTTGAGGGAGGTCGGTACTGAGCAAGCTGGGAACAATATCCTGTGATAGGAAACCATGAATCGATGTGTCATAATCCCGCGTGTGGGCAAAGGCTTTGACCGCTAGTTTGCGCCGGGTAGCCAAATCAACTGACCCAGAGGCTTTTAGTTCAGCTGATATTTTCGCGTAGTCATTTACATCACACAAGGTCACAACATGGAAAAAGTTCTTCGCCCCAGCACGTAAAAGCGTTACGCCGCCTATATCAATCTCTTCGATGGCATCTTGCAAGGTAATTCCTGTTTGAGACACCGTTTCCTGGAAAGGATACAGATTGCAGACAACCATATTGATAGGGGCAAAGCCAAATTCCTGTAGACTATCCAAGTCTTCTGCTTTGTCACGAGCCAATATGCCAGCGTGTATAGCCGGGTGGAGGGTTTTTACACGACCACCTAACAGCTCGCGAACACCTGTCACCTGTTCAACGCTGGTAACTGGAAGACCGGCTACCTTCAACGCAGACTCTGTACCACCACTTGCCACTAAATCCCATCCTAACTCAACGAGTGTTGTGGCAAAACTGATCAAGTTGGTTTTATCGTAGACACTCAATAATGCACGGGGCATTCAACACTATCCTTTGACGCGCTAGATTTACAGATTGTGGACATGATTGCAAGTGAGCGTGTACCCTTTACAAAAACGTCCGTGATTCTTAGCCTACAGCATGGACACTGCCGTTTATAAGCGCGAGCTTTTTGCGTCCTGCTGCGTCCACAGGTGTTCGTCGATTTCAATCCCTTTACGGGCAGAATGTTCCACGACTCCATAAAGTAACAACATCAAGAATGCAATTGCCAAGAAGCTAAACGCGAGCGGAATACCAAACTTCAACGGCCCCACGAGTAAACTTCCTAGAAGGGCAGCAGGCGCGACACCAATATAAGCACCTACACCCAAGTGATGAAAGATTCTTGCCGTTATGCCACCCAAAATCTTTTCCTTCTTGCCGGAAATTTCGGAGGCAGGAAAAGATCCTATAATAGAGATTGCAAGGACAATGATAACGACCAGTACGGATCGATCCATAAAGTAAACCTTTAGTGCAAGGTGTAAATGAACGGTTGGAGTGCAGGGTTGCTGCCTAGAATGATGAATATCGCAACGATTATAAGCGTTATGATCATTGGTATCAGCCAATAAAGTTTACGCCGCCATAGAAAGCTTAGCAGCTCTCCTAAAATGCCGAAACGGGCGATAAGATCACGCATGAGATACCTCTTACTTAGGTTTTCGAACCAAAAATGAGTTTAGAACGAGATAATCAATATCACTATTTTGAAATGTATTCCAAGCATCTCTGGGAGACGTAACGATTGGTTCACCGCGTAAGTTAAATGACGTGTTTAGAATCACAGGAATGCCGGTAAGTTGATCGAATCGCTCGATAACACCATAGTAACGTGGATTAGTTTCACGCTCAATAGTTTGCAATCGACCAGTACCTTGGTGGCAAACGGCTTGAAGACTATCCTGTTTGTCTTTTTTGATAGGCGCAACCATCAACATGTAACGCGGCGCTTCATGGATTTCCACATTTGGATAATCAAAATATTCAGCGGCACGATCCCTAAGAATTACTGGTGCGAAAGGACGAAAAGGTTCTCGAAATTTGATTTTCGTGTTGACCACTTCTTTCATCTTTTCGGTACGTGGATCAGCCAATATGCTGCGGTTACCCAAAGCACGCGGCCCCCATTCAAAACGACCTTGAAAGAACCCCACTACTTTTTCTTTAGTTAACCCCTCGGCAACAATATCAAGTAATTTACTTTCATCATTGTCGAAAGATTCGAACTTCATCCCCTTGGTTGCCAGAAAGTCGCGACATTCTGCGTCTGAAAATTCTTGACCCCAATAGGCATGAGGCATAACCCAATCTCGCGGTTTGCCTAGTGCAATATGATATGCCCAAAGTGCGGCACCTAACGCTCCACCATCATCACCCGCCGCGGGTTGGATGTAAATTTCATCGAAGGGCGTTTCATTTAATATGCGATAATTGGCTTTGGTGTTGAGCGCAACGCCACCCGCCATTACTAACTTATTTACTCCGGTTTTTTTGTGGAGATAGTTCGCCATCTTAATGAGTGATTCTTCGGTGACAAGCTGAATGCTGGCTGCAATATCAGCAAATCGCTGGTTTTCCGTCATGGCTGCTTGTTCCGCAGTGCGTTCCGGGTTCGTGACCGCCGTGAAGAAATCGGCTTCCTCAGGGCGAGATGCCCCGAAAAGATCTACAAATCGCTGGTTATAACTATCACTAGCGGAATGCTCATAACTGAAGTAATCCATATCAAGCTGAAAACTACCGTCAGTCTCGTTTAGTTGTATAAGACGATGTACTTTGTCGACATAGCGCGGTTGACCATAAGGCGACATACCCATCACCTTATATTCACCATTATTGACCCGAAACCCAAGATAAGCTGTAAAGGCAGAATAAAGGAGCCCAATAGAGTGCGGGAAGCGCTGTTCCTGAAAGAGTTCGATTGTATTGCTACCGGTTGTGTCGTTTTCCCAACGGCTGGTGGCTTTGCCAAGTGTGGTCGTTGTCCACTCACCTACGCCGTCAACCGTTAAGACAGCGGCCTCGCGGAAGGGGCTGGCGAAAAAAGCACTCGCCGCATGACTCATATGATGATCGCAGAAAAGGATGCGATCATACTTTACGCCAACTTTGCTTTGGATAGTAGTTTTTATCCAAAGCTTATCCTTTAGCCAATTCACCATAGCATCTCGCCAGACACTTGCAGATTTGGGAAATGCACCTAATGTGGTTAAAAGGATGCGTTCAAATTTGACAAGCGGTTTCTCGTAGAACACTGCGTAATCAAGCTCTTCACCTTTGATTCCTGCTTGCTTGAGGCAGAATTCTATTGCCTTTTCCGGAAAGCTGTTGTCGTTTTTCTTGCGGGAAAACCGTTCTTCCATTGCCGCAGCTACAAGCTTACCATCTTTCAACAGAGCTACAGCAGAATCGTGATAGTAACAGGCGATGCCTAGAATATACATTATTGATTAACCCTGCCGTTTTGCCGAGTCGATATCGAAAGGTACTGGTTCGCGCTCTAGCCATTGCACTGTATTCGGCTTCTTTGATGACTTGTTGGTAAAGCGAGCGATGAGTCCGAAAGGGACAAGAATGGTGTAGTAAAAACCAATGGCTATGAGACTTGCTTCAAAATCACCAATAATTCCTGCAATTACTTTGAAACGTGACCAAACCAATTGCAATATTTCGCGCAAGGTTAATTACTCCCGATCATAGACAGTGGTGAATATGGAACGCATGATAGCATATAGATTATCTAACTTCCAGAACTGAGTGAATTGGGTTGTCGGAATAGGGGGCAAGTCGGTACAATATAGATACTGTGTTTTCTATGGCAGGATTATTAACCATGACTCTTGAACAGAAGCTTCGGGCGAACCGTGATGCAAAAGCTATTTCACATTTGGAGCAGTATGCCCCAGTTTGGATTATTGACGAAAAAATCATCACTTCAGATGAAGCAATTCAATTTAATGTTGTGTTCCAACACCCTTTATATGGCTGGGTAAATCGCCGGTATCGATATGATGGGTTTAATAATGTTTTGTATCATAAAGGGCAAATCTTGATGTCTGAAAGTGACGCACTTGCTGTTCAAAATCAGGAGCCCTATATTGCTATAACAGTGGCGGATATTCCCAATTCATATGGCGGTTAGGTTATTTCGAGCGTTGTTGGGTGCTCGATAAATTAAATGATCGAAAGACATATTTTGTCTTTGTTGGTTGTGGAAGCGAAGGGGCAGGGTAACACCGGACTGTCCTCCTTCGCTATTTAGTTTGGACAGTTATGTTGATGGGTGTGCCGTGAGCATAAATACACGGGTTTCCTGCCCACCCATACGAAACTTGTATATTTCGTTGCCGCGCAGAAAATCAAAAACTTTATATCCATTTTCTATAGCGGTACGGATATTGTGGGCGAGTAAGATGATCCCAGCACTGAGGTGACCATATTTGTCTGGCAATAGCCCCGAATTGTACACCATAACGCTATCCCCATACAGAAAATTCAGATAAGTAGCACTCGGTTCGCCGTCTACTGTTAAAAAGCTCAGTTGCAACCAGTGTTTTTGATATGTGAGCGGGACAATCGCTTTGAAAAAGGCCACATTCTCCTGATCTTCAAGAAATGTTGCTTTGTCGTATTGCGATGAGGCCATCAGGTGCAAGAACTTGTCAATTTCCTCATCCAAATTGTGATTATCTCCCACAATATACCATTCGATGTTCTCGGTAGCCCCTTCAGCGCGGCGTAATTTGCGCCGCAATTCGTGACGTTGTTTTTTATCGAGTAATTCGAAATATGCTTCCCATTGATCAGGCAGTTGGATAACCGGGCATACTTCCTGCTGTGTGAGTTGCGTAGTGAAACCATGCCGATTGAGGATATTGCCGAAGTCACTATATGTCGGCGACTGCTCTGGAAGATTACAGAGGTTTATGACATCAAATTGTTGGGTGTTTTTGTGTGCAAACTCAGCAAATGCTTCATATACAGGTTGAAATGATTCTTTATCAACGATTACATCAAGATAATCTGTCACTTCAACACAACCGATGGGACGCACTACCCTTTCAGTTTTGTCTTTAGAATCAATGAACCACGGCGCAATGCCAATTAGGCGATCTGAGTCATCCCGGCACGTTATAACCCAAAGTTCCCCGGGATGATAAGCTGCCCACCAAGTAGACTGCCACTCCCATGTGCTGAAAATTCGATTTGAGGCGCTACGACCCAGTAATTCATTCCATTCGTTTTGAAGTTCGGCAAATAATGCCGGTTGATTGTACGCAGTTAACTTCACAGGTAATTGAACCTCTGTACGTGATAATTGGGTATAAAGTTGACACACTGGGCTAGAATACCATATTCATTGCAGGAAATATAAAGCCGCCCAATCTTCAGGGCGGCTTTAATATAATTGGCAATACTGGAGCTACTATCGGTCTTTAGCGGCTTCTGCTGTCTTATAGTCATAAGCAAGCGAGAGTTTGCTATCTACATCAAAAAGGTGCATGTTTTCGAGGTTAAATACTACCCCCATGCGCTGGCCTGTACGGGCACGAGTACGCGGATCCATACGTGAAATGAAGGTCGATCCACGCTCTTCCAGATAAACGACCATTTCGTTGCCCATTTGTTCAACAACGTCAACATTCGCTTCAATGGTTCCGGGAATAATTCCCGGCGGCTGGAAATCGACATCGTGAATGTCTTCAGGGCGAATTCCAAAGACGACCTTTTTGCCGACAAAACCCTTGTACGAGTCAACGCGTTCAGTCGGGATCGGTAATTTAAAGTTTCCGGTGTCAACAAAAAGGGTGTTATCCTCTTGTCGAATTGTTGCATCGAAGAAATTCATCGAAGGGCTGCCAATAAATCCGGCTACGAAAAGGTTGCGCGGATTGTGATACAGATTATAGGGTGTATCAATCTGCTGAAGCTCACCAGCACTTAGCACGCAGATACGGGTGCCCATGGTCATGGCTTCCACTTGATCGTGGGTCACATAAATGAATGTTGTACCAAGACGCTGATGCAGTTTGCTGATGAACGAGCGAGCTTCTACACGAAGCTTCGCATCAAGATTTGAAAGCGGCTCATCCATCAAGAAAACCGCGGGTTCGCGAACGATGGCGCGACCGACTGCTACACGCTGCCGCTGACCACCTGATAACTGACGGGGACGACGATCAAGCAACTGCTCGATGCCTAAGCTTTTTGCAGCTTCATGAACGCGCTGATCAATAACTTGCTTCGGAGTCTTACGAAGTTTAAGACCAAATGCCATGTTATCGTATACGGTCATGTGGGGGTAGAGCGCATAGCTTTGAAATACCATGGCGACATCACGATCTTTTGGTGCCACGTTATTGACGACACGGTCACCAATTAAGATTTCGCCTTCAGTAATTTCTTCCAACCCGGCCAACATACGTAGACTCGTGGATTTACCACATCCAGACGGGCCGACGAATACCAAGAATTCTTTATCAGCAACCTCAATGTGTAGATCTTGGACAGCATTTGCCCCACCGGGGTATCTTTTGTATACATGATTAAACGTTACACTTGCCACCTTACATCCTCCATATAGATCGTTTAGGTAATAGCATTTTTACGGACAATAAGTTTGGTCATTTTGCACAAAGTTTTTGCTTTGCGCTTTTTCCTACTGATTGGCGTGATTATAACCGCTACTTTTTATTTTGCAAAATTTTCTAACCCCAAATTGGGCTTTTTTACCTTTTGTTTGCCACATGGACTGGACTGCAAGAGACGTATTCAAGTGTGCCGAAATCAGGTAACATGGGCAATGGGGATATCATCTAGGACTGAGGAAATTATGAGCGAACAAATTAATGCTGAGATTGTTGCAATTGGCACGGAAATTTTGTTGGGTGAGATAATTGACACAAACTCGGTATTTATTGCGAAGTTGCTAAAATCCATTGGTATAAATCTCTATTACATGACGAGTGTGGGGGATAATGAACAACGCATTGCCGATGCGATACGTATCGCCATGGGACGCTCACAAGTTGTTATTACTTGCGGTGGGCTTGGGCCAACGATTGACGATATGACGCGCCAATCAGTGGCGCGCGCTACCGAGCGTGAACTTGTATTTCATCAAGATTTGTTGGACGCTATTGCGGAGCGATTTTCTGGTTTTCGAGCACAGATGACGGAAAACAACAAGCGACAAGCGTTTTTGCCGGATGGCTCAACCGTAATTGAAAACCCTGTAGGAACCGCCCCTTCTTTTATCGTTGAACACCATGGGCATATTGTTATCAGTTTGCCGGGTGTCCCGCGTGAAATGAAATACCTGATGAATGAACGTGTAATTCCATTCTTAAAAGATCGATACGAGTTAGGTAGCGGTCTTATTAAGGCCAAAATATTGCGAACGGCGGGCATCGGTGAAAGTTCGCTCGACAATGAAATTGGCGTTGAACTATTGGAATTAGCGAATCCCACTGTAGGTTTGGCTGCACATGCTGGACAGGTTGATGTTCGCATTACTGCCAAGGCGGCGGATGAAGCAACAGCAGATGCGATGATTGCAACACTTGAAGAACAAATACGGTCGCGCGTTGGTAAGTACATTTTTGGTGTTGATGACCAAGAGATCGAAACAGTACTTGTGAAGCTGCTTCAATCGCGCAGCGCAAAGGTGGGCGTTAGTGAAACCGGTGTGCTGGATATGTTAAGTCAGCGGATACTGAAGTCGGAATTAGGCGATCAAGTATTGGCTGCTCATGAAGTTTATGCTGATCCAAATGCTTTAAGACTAGTATTGGGGCTTGTAGATAATTTGCCTATTCGAGAATTAGCTGAACAGGCTGCACAGATGGTTTATACGGATACAAACGCAAATGCGGGTATCGCAATCGTGTGTAGGCCGGATATGGATGATAACCACGCGGATTCTGAGGATGGGACAGCGATAGCAGTTTATACCCCTGAGAAAACACGTTCGCGGGTTTATGGATTTGGGGGGCAGGGTGAGACGGCCTCGCAATGGGCGAGTACATGGGCGATGTCGATGCTCTGGCAGATGCTGCAAGAATAGGCGTTGTAAGGAAGTGTGTTATGAGTAACGACTTAGTATCCGCTCTGATGGATACGGGCATATTACAGTTTGGGCAATTCAAAATGCACGGGGAACTTGCCCCGTTTCGACTGTGTGCTGAGTACTTGCCGGCTTTTCCGGATGTTTTGACGACTGTGGTTGATCTGGCAGCGCGCCATCTCGATCAACTCGATGTAGATCGCTTGATCGTTCCAGCGGATAGTCTGCCATTAGGAATAGGGTGTGCTTTGCGAACGGGATTGTCGCTTGTGTACAGTCAGGGCAGGGGAGAGACTCCAGTCCATGATTTGGTAGGAGTCTATGATTCGGGACACAAGGCTGTATTAATTGTTAACCAGCTAGATGATCGGGTAATTTTGCCATTATCAAAAATTATCTTTGATGCCCGAAACGTTGGGTTGGAGGTGTGCTCCATAATTGCTCTAATGGATGTGTACCAGCAACCCGACATGGGCGGAATTCCAATTTACCCGATATTTCAGCTTCAAGTTGTTCTTGATGAATTAAGTCGAATGGGGCGACTATCTCTCAATCAAGCACATACGGTTCTTCAGTGGATCGATGCCCACAAAAGCTAGGTGACGGAGATTGGTTTAATCGTCATCCAAGCTTAGGATTGCCATAAAAGCTTCCTGAGGGACTTCAACCGACCCCACCATTTTCATGCGCTTCTTGCCTTTTTTCTGCTTTTCGAGCAGTTTTTTCTTGCGTGAAATATCACCACCATAACATTTTGCGAGCACGTCTTTGCGCATGGCGCTGACATTGGCACGGGAGATGATTTTCTTGCCGACAGCAGCTTGAATAGGTATCACGAACATTTGACGCGGAATAAGGTCTTTTAGTTTGGTGACCAGTTTCTGACCTTTGTAGTAAGAGCTTTCCCGATGAATGATCATAGCTAGCGCATCCATTGGTTCGTTGTTAACGAGTACATCAAGCTTTACTAGATCGCCAGCACGGTATTCCTCAAACTGATAATCCATACTTGCGTAACCTTTAGTAATACTCTTTAGCCTGTCAAAGAAATCCACAATGACTTCTGACAGTGGAATATGATAATGAAGCATTACGCGCGTTGGGTCTAGATACTCAGTTGTGATGTACTCACCACGCTTCTTAATAACCAAATCCATAACTACACCGATGTAGGCTTGCGGTGTGTATATCTGGATTTTCATCCACGGTTCGCGAATTTCCCTGATTGATGATTCATCTGGAAGGTGGGCAGGGCTATCAATTGTGATTGTTTCGCCGTTAGTCAAAACAACTTCATATTCAACACTTGGTGCTGTTGCAAGTATATCCAGATCATATTCTCGTTCAAGGCGTTCTTGAATGATTTCCATGTGAAACAGACCAAGAAAGCCTACCCGAAAGCCAAAATTCAAGGCCTGGGAAGTTTCAGGTTGATACACGAGCGATGCATCATTTAGTTGAAGTTTTTCTAGGGCATCACGTAAATCCGAATATTCGTCATTATCACTCGGGTAAAACCCAGCAAATACCATTGGTTTGACGGGCGCATAACCCGGAAGTGGTTGAATTGAACCATTTGTAGCGAGCGTTATGGTATCGCCGACGCGACATTCGCGAACTGTCTTAAAGCCTGTTGCAACATAGCCAACCTCACCCGCTTCCAGCGTGTTTGTGATGTGCATCGTGGGGCTAAATACACCAACTTCTACAGGTTCGAATTTGGCATCGGTGGCTATAAGCCGTAAAACAGCCTTATGGTCAATTTTCCCGTCAATGACGCGAACATATGCGACGACTCCTTTATAGGAGTCATAGTGTGAGTCAAAGACAAGCGCGCGCAGGGGCGCATCAGAATCGCCCTTTGGAGGTGGTACCCGTGTGACGATCGCTTCGAGCACATCTTGTATGCCTAATCCCTGTTTGGCGGAAATGGGTATAAAAAGATCGGCTGAAATTCCAAGCAAATCCTCTAATTCCTTGGCTACTTCTTGCGGTCTAGCAGCCGGAAGGTCGATCTTGTTGATGACTGGGACAAGTTCTAGATTTTGATCTAATGCCAAGTAAAGATTGGCAAGTGTTTGGGCTTCGATGCCTTGACTAGCATCGACAACGAGTACAGCGCCCTCACAAGCTTGTAATGCCCGACTGACCTCATAATTAAAGTCAACGTGCCCGGGGGTATCGATTAGGTTGATGATATATTCTTTGCCATCGTTTGCAATATAGTTCATGCGGACGGCAGAGGCTTTTATCGTCACCCCTCGCTCGCGTTCTAGATCCATGCTGTCGAGTAACTGTTCCTGCATGTTGCGATCTGCGACTGTGTGAGTCAATTGTAGGAGCCGATCAGCTAGCGTGCTTTTGCCATGATCGATGTGAGCTATGATCGAAAAGTTACGAATATCGGTTCTGGTCATGTGTTTGGGTCAACTTTATTGTTCTGGGTTGGCTGATTATACAGGTAAATGGATAGGATAGTGTAGAGGAGGTTAATTTACTGAAGAGAGGGCTACCTGAATGAGAGAGTCAAGGTCATTTATTTCTTGCGGAGCAGTCCCATATTTCAACCACGCTAAGAACTCAACATTGCCGGCTGGCCCCTTGATCGGAGAAGCTGTTAGTCCATTGACATGAAAACCAATTTCTTGAGCAAAAGCGAGAATATCCTTTAGGACGCGCTTGTGAATTTTGGAGTCTCGCACTACGCCGCCCTTACCAACGTCATGCCTCCCTGCTTCAAATTGGGGTTTGATTAGCGGTATGAGATCAGCCGGGGTTGCGAGCCAGTTTTTTATTGTAGGCAAAAGCAACTTAAGCGAGATAAAGGAGGCATCGACCGTGACGAGGCTTACTGATTCAGGTAAGGATTCCAGAAATCGGGCGTTTGTGCGTTCAATTACAACTACTTGATCGTTCTGGCGCAGGGCATAATCTATTTGCCCATAACCCACATCTATTGCATATATACGTGCGGCACCGCTTTGAAGCAAGCAGTCTGTAAAGCCACCAGTGCTTGCGCCGACATCCGCACAAATTCGATCTTTTACGTCAAGTTTAAAGGTATCGATTGCCCACGATAACTTTTCTCCGCCCCGGCTGACAAAACGCGGTTTGTTTTTAACAGTGATTGCAGAGTCTGTAGCGATTGAAATACCGGGTTTTAATACTGGCTGCCCATCCAGCAAGACTTCACCTGCCATAATCATGGCACGTGCCTTTTCACGACTTGAGGCAAGACCGCGCTCAAACATCAAGACATCTACCCGTTGTTTCGGTGACATTTTGTTGAAGTCAATCCTTGTTGAGATAGATGGTCAAGTTGAGCGGGTTCGGCGTTTCAGTCGTAACCTCAATTCCGTCGGCGGCAAGGGGGAGAAATCCGTTTGCTGATACGACTGCACTGTAGGCGACCTCTTGGCTGGAAGTGCTATATTCTAATGGACGGCTAATTTCAAAAGCGCCGTTGCTGTCGGTAACGGCCAGATCAAATATCTGATCTTGATTCCACGTAAATTCACTGACGGAAAATTGTTCGCTAATGATGATTACTGTTACGCCGGGAATACCCTCGCGTGTATCCCCACTCAAAATGCGCCCGCGAAGCTGAACACCGCTCGCCCGTGCGAAACGATCAATGGGGAGTTGCCCGATTCCCACTTGAGCCTGTGCTTTTTGCAGGAGAACATTATTCACACGAAGTTCAACCGCATAGGTTCCGTCGGGGATTCCTCCCGGTGCGGACAGGCGAGCAAGATAATTGCTTCCCGTCTGCACATTGCTCCAAGGTAAAGTTTGATCATAGAACGGTATTCCGTCGACGAGCCAACGGAGCGTCCACAGCGTCCCCTGTGCGATTTGGCTCCAGTCAAAGAGAGCGTATAGTGAACTTACTTGTTGAGGAAAACTATTGATTGCGGTATTTGTAATTGCGTCGGCATCAGTATTAGCCGAAGTGAATCGCAGTTTTGTAAAGATTTGAGGGAGAGCACCTACTTGTGCTCCGGCAATTGTAAAATCTGATGTCGCCCGAAGCCGGTCGTTTGTATATAATTCCAGCCTGTAGCTGCCAGGTAACAATCCTTCAGGAACTTCGATGCTGGTATTGGTGGATGAGCCATTTGGCCCGGAGTTCCAGATATTTGTTACACGCTTAACTTCTTTGCCATCTAAGTACCAAATCGCAATCCAATCTAATCCATCCTCCAAGTTTCGGTAGATAAACCGCGCCGTGGCAATGTTCCCAGCAGGGAGGACAAAACCGTTGCCTTGAGGCTGTCCGCGAGAGTCGAGCAGGCCAAAAGTGATGTCGCTAAAAGTTGGTTCAGAAGTGGGTGCGACACCAATAACGAGTTGTTGTGAGGGTGCAGCAACGCCATCCGCAAAGAGGGTGAATTCGTAAATGCCATTAGGCCACGGTTGACCGCCGTTGCCGATGTACCACATGCCGCGTTCGCCGCCGCTCCAACGCACCGGAGAAAGGCTAAAGTTTGCATTTTGAATGCCGTCTGTAGTGACTCGTAATTCATATACGGTTTCCGGTGTCATGTTCTCGTAATCAAAGAAAAGATAGAGATTGTTACTGCCTGCGGGCAAGCTGCTAATCACTGAAGAGGGCATACCTGCCGGATTGACCGATGCTGCAAAAAACAGGCGCTTGAAAACCGGCACGCCAGAAGACCGTACTATTGCGGTAGATGACGAGATTGTTTCAACTGTTAATGCTAAGGATGCGGCGCGTAATAGCGGTCGCGCAAAATTCGAAGGTCTTAAAGCATTAATGAACACACCTGTTGGTATGCAATAATCGCTTTCATTAACAATTTTATCAAGATTGGTATCTTGAATGGCGACACAATTGCTTGCTGCACCATTTCCAGCAGCAATAGGTGCAGTGGTTGGTATTCCAATGAGCTGGCTTTGCTGATTGTAAACACCACCGCCAGACATGGTTCCCGGTATTTGCGCACTGCTTTTTATCCAAGCTGACCCAATATCGATTCCACGCGGTTCGAAAACAAAACCTGTGACTGTTCCTCGAACGGATGTTATCGGATCATCACCAATGCCGGGATATCCCATTACTGTGATTGTCTCATCAAGTTTAACTGTTTGAGAATCTGCTAGTTCAACAAATGACAATGTGAGCGTAGATGGGTCGACCAACCGACCATCAAGCTCGCGTGTAATGCGTAGCAATGCCAGATCAATCCCAATATCTGCCTGAGCAATTTCTGCCCGGTACTGTGGAATTGGTGCTTCATCTGCGTTGGTTGTCATTGCTACAATTAAGGTCTGACCCTTACATGTACTGCTTGGTACAGTGCTATGGGCATTGGTGAGAATTAGACCATCACGACTAACAATAGTGCCAGAACTGACACACGTTACAAAAAGATTTGTTCCCACATTCTCTGTTTGCATTATGTAGACAGTTGCTCGTTGCAGGCGATCAATATCTACTGTGGTTGTTTGAGCACCTACTATAAAACTAGGGGGAGTGCTAAACAGCAGTAGCAACACAGATACCCAAAGTGAGCGAAAATTCATAATTAGAACTCAAGACTGTTTAAGAATCGGTCGAAGATGTCGTAATCTTTGTCGTAGCTGTCAGAATCGGCGAGGAATGTAATGATTACTGCTTGCCCACGTTTAATACTGAATATATCGATACCCCTAACCACAGTTGGCACCGTATCCAAAAATGGATCGGCGCTGATTGCTGCAAACGTGTATTTTACCTCAGTTGCTAACGTTTCATCAGGTAACATGAAAAAGTTATTCGCTGGTAAGGGTCGATAGGCTGCTAGGAGCTGGGATCTGTTCAATGTCAGCGCATCTATAATATTGCGAGCAGTGGTATTGTTGTTCACGGCTTGAACACTAACTTGAATAGTCGTTTTGAAGCCAATGTGTGATGCATCTTGTACCCGAAATATATAATCTCCAGTGGTATCTATTAACCAATTGCGCGGATATAACGCGCGTATTCCTGCTGTAGAGTTGGTGTATGGTGTCACCGCATAAAGCGCCTCATCACGCAAATTAGTTGCGGCAAAAATACCTAGTAATGAAACAATAATCACAAGATAATGATTCCATCTTTGGCGAAAAGTCAGTTGCTGGGTATCGGGCGTAAACACTTGGAAGCTCATTGTCGCAATTAATCCTCGTCACTTGCTTGTGATTCGCGTTCCAAGCGATCCGCATTTCTGATAAGTCCTGCTATGATTATGCCGACCATGATCAGAAGGGCGGCAGAAAACCCAAAGCCAAATAAGGGTTTTGGTGCGCTGATCGATGTGATGCTTAAACTGGCATTTACGAGACCGGCATGAATCGGTATAGCTATGCCAGTAATTATGGCTGCCACGATAAGTGTAAAAATCTGAAATAATGGCGAAGGGTCACTAAAGTAAACTTCCGCCAGCCCGTATCCAATCACAAGGCCTGTCGCAATATGAATGGCGTAATTTGCGAACATGCGAAAGGCAATTACATCAGGAGGGGCCGTGACATTTGCAACAATAAATTGAATATTGAGAATAGTCGCATATCCGATTCCAGCAGCTATTCCATAAGCAATACCATCAAGCCTTACACGAAGTTGACCGGGCCAAATTGTGTATCGCAACACAAGATATTTGATCAGTTCCTGTGTGATTCCCACTGTGAGTGTATAGCCAATGATGCGATTGACCGCCGGTGCTAAGGGAAGCCAATTATCAACTTGGAAGTATTTACTGATCAGTGGTGTCCCTACCGAGTTGGCTACTAACATTGTGAGTATTGTAACAGCGATTAGGTGTCGCCTAGGCTGAGGCGCTCGGCGTTCTGCAAACCAAGAGAATGTAAGCCATAAACCGTAAGGCGTGACAGCCAAACCTAAAACTGCGTATTGTTGGATTTTTGCCGGAATGGCGATGTTGAACACGTTTGTTAGGGCGTATACGATGACAATAACAGCGATTAAAATGAGTGTTTCAATAATTAGACTTTGCCAAACGGAACGAAACGGAAATCGTTCTTGGTCGTCGGTAGGCGGAGTAATAAAGCGCGGGGCATTTAATGACATATTCAGGTTTACAAGCTCTGGGTCAGGTAATTATCCAATGATGTTTAACATGCTAATACATTGTGGTTGAGGTTGAAAGTCTGAAAATGCTGCCTAAATATTTTTATCTATTTCCCGCCGTCATGGTCATGGGACTGCTACTAGGCGCATGTGGGGGCGCTACGCGGTTGCTCGAAACTAATTCAGTTCGCGCATTGGTTTATGTTTTGGGAGCTGAACCGGGCAATATTGACCCACATTTATCTAGTGAAGACGGTACTGCTATTTTGGAGCGCCAGATCTATGACACTCTGGTTTATAGAGATCCGATGACTGAAGGTATAATTCCGGGGTTGGCAACAAGCTGGACTATTTCGGACGACGGTTTAGTTTACACATTTTCATTGCGCAACGATGTTACTTTTCATGATGGAACTGTCTTTAACGCTACGGCTGTCGCTGAAAATTTTTCCCGCATAGTAAATTTAGGCAGCGAACAGGCAAAAGCTCGCATACTTTTAAGTTCCATTTTTGCGGGTGATGAAATTGTCGATGATTTTACAATTCGACTCAAGCTTGCTCAACCATATGCGCCTTTCTTAGATGTCTTGAGCCAACCCTATTTGGGTATGGCAAGCCCTACAGCCTTTAATAATTATTCAGGCAATCGATACCAGTTTCATCAAGTGGGCACAGGACCCTTTGTGTTCCAAGATTACATACCGGGAAAAAGTATCACCATAAGACGAAATACGGCATATAGATGGGGTCCATCATTTTATGACGTTGCCAATGAAGCCTCTGTAGACCAAATTGAATTCCGATTCATGTCTAACTCGAAACAGCGATTAGCAACGTTAGATGATAGTGCGGCAGACATTGTGTCCAATCTTCTGCCTGTAGATGCAAGGTCTTTAACCGGGAATTCGAGCATCCAGATCTTCCCGGTTCGCATTGCGGGGCAACCCATTCAGTTTTTAATCAATACTAGTCGTTTTCCTACCGATAGTTTAGCTTTTCGACAGGCATTGATTTATAGTGCAAATCGAAATTTTATTGTAGATTCTATTTTTCAGCGGTTTTCAGCGGTTGCGTGGTCACCATTGACTGCAAATATGTTGTACTATGATCGCGGTTTAGAGGGTGCATACGCACCCTCTACCGGAAATGCGCAGTCACTATTGGAAGCAGCTGGTTACTTAGACACTAATAATGATAAATCTCTTGATATTGGCGGTATTGAGGCATCCATTACCGTTCTTTTACAATCTGGCGACCTATACCCTGATATAGCACGAAGTCTAGTGACTCAATGGCGAACTATTGGCATAAATGCAAACATTGTTTCTGTTCCAACATTTTCCTCCCTGCAAGCACGAATTGACACCAATGATTACAATCTGGTTGCCTTTTCAACAAGGGCAACTGATCCCGCCGTATTGAGCGATTTTTTTGTTATAGGCGGTCGTAATAATTGGTCAAAATTTTCAGATGATCAATTAACTTCGTTGTTAGGGCAGGGCATTGTCCAAGCAGATGAAGCAACTAGGACAAGTCTGTATGCGCAAATCCAACAACAGATAATGAATCAGGCAATCGTACTGCCTATCGCTGATCCGATAAGGTTGGATGGCGCATTGAAGCACATACAAAATTTGGCATTTGATTCGTTAGGGATACCCATATTGAATAACGTTACTATTTCACTACTCGTTTGAGATTAAAGTGCCCGGATGAGTTTTGCCCATCAATGTATCTTGCAATAGATTTTGTTGCAGCCCGTCTAATATTCGTATAGTCATAGCCGGAAACCTTGTAACTATCTTCAACATATCTACTACCTTAGTTTCCATCCCACCAGTCACATCTACACCACCAGAACCTCCTAAAAAGAGTGAAAAATCATTGTAATTCAACATCGTAATAGATGAGATAACTTCTCCAGACGTAGAATAGACACCAGGAACCTCACCAACTAAAAATATGCGATCAACTTGTAGCATAGAAGATATATAAAAAAAGATCTTCTCAGTCGAAATTATGGTTCCACCAAGAATCGAATCCAGAGACACATCTCCGTATACAACTGGAACAATACCCTTGGAAAGAGCCAGTTTAATACCAATAAGCGACATAGAAACTACTTCGCCATTACGTGACACCATAGATGCCGAAGGCTGAAAGCGCCAAACTGGAACACCAGATGACTGGAAACACTCACATACCAAGTAATTCAACTCGGCAGCAACACCTGACACATGAGCAAACGCCTTCCAATCGTCCAGCGAATGAACACCATTTATTGTATTTGCACGCTTGGCAACAAAATGACCAAATGAACCGCTTCCATGACCAATTATCAACTGATTTTCAGGCGATTTCTCTAGAACAACCGCAATCTCATCAGCTAATCGTTGCATTACGTCACGACGAAAACTCTTCTCAACACGCTTATCGGTAATTAACGAGCCACCGAGCTTAACGAGTGTTAGCATAGAACTTTTATAACCTAGCTAGCTTACAACGGTTTGATATACATGAGATGCGCCAGCATCCAACAAATCAGACTTAACCAAAACTGCATTTTCAGGCTCAACTACAGCAATCATATTACCACCCCGACCACCACCCGAAAGTTTTGCTCCCAAGGCTCCCGCATCACGAGCTACTTGTACCAATTTATCTAATTCAGCAGAAGAAACAGTCAAATTACGCAAAATGATTTGGTTCTCATTCATGATTGAACCTAAGCTTTGATAATCTCCTACCTCGATTGCTTTACGACCAGCATTAACCAGCGCGCCTATCGAATTAAACAAACCCTCAATTGAAGGTGGATTAACATCGTATAACCGCCGAACATCAGAAACAGCCTTTTTTGTCGATGCACTTATTCCAGTATCTGCAATTAACAATGTAAAAGGTCTTCCAATTTCGAGTCGTTCTATGGGATGACCGCGAACAAAATAGACAGGTTCCTCATAGACAATCACGGTATTATCAATACCACTTGGCGTGCCATGAAACAGTTTCTCTGTTTCATATACAAAGCTATTCACAATATCATCTGAAAGTGAAGCGCCGAGAACTATTAACAAACCTCGTATCAGCGCTGTGATGACAGCAGCACCACTCCCTAAACCACTTGCAACAGGTATATCAGAACGAAGAACAATCTTTACATCGGGTAGCGATTTACCGAGATAATCTAACAGTAAATGTGCAGCTGTGGCAAATGAGTGAGTCGAACTCTGGTTAAATGATGTAATTATCAATTCGGGATTATCGATATCATTCGAGACAATACATAGACCTGACCCCTGTGGGGCAGGCACAACCTTTGCATATACACGCAGAGACAATAGCGGTACCGCTATTGACGGTTGACCATATACCACTGCATGTTCGCCCAAAAGAATAATTTTTGCAGGTGCCGTGGCTATCGATTTCATGGTCATGTCATTTGATGAGCATTGGCACAAGATAAAGTACAAAAATAAATGACAAACCCCACAATAAAATTGCACCCTGTAGTGGTCGATCCTTTAAGAGTACCTCATCGGGAGCACTGCCTTCGCCACGCACATATGTAAGATACATATAGCGAAATAATCCATATAAAACAAAAGGTACGGTAATTAAAG
>JBBSBS010000043.1:0-24379 GCA_038251045.1 Aggregatilineales bacterium
ATGGTTGGGTAACCGATATGAGTGGTGACGCAGGAATCGTGTACTCGCCTAATGGGCGCGATTATGTCATCGCCGTCTACCTGTGGGAAAAGACGGATTTTCAGGATTACACCAAGTTTTGGCCCACAATTGAAGATATTTCTCGTGCAGCGTGGAATTATTTCAATCCGGATAGTCCCCTTATTGCGCCTCGTACGGATATACCGGAAACGGCTCAGGAATGCGCTGGAAATTTCTTGCCACCGCAGGGACAGGTTGATCTTAATAATATTAATGGTTGGCGAGAGGCTGCACCGGTTCCGGCAGGATCATAACTACGAGACGGAAGGGGCAAACGTTTTACTCATCGTGAGTTGATTGTAATTCCCATCACGGGAATAACCGACGTTATCCATAACTTCTTTAATGAAGAATACGCCCCAACCGCCGTCATTCCGTTCATCCAATGTGGCATCAGGGTCAGGATCATTTCGTGAAAGTGGATTAAAAGCCGGGCCTTCATCACGAATGATGATGATAAATTTATTACCCTCTACACGGCAGGTGATCTCAATAACTTTGTCTTCGCCCTGTAGCTGGTAACCATGTTCAATGATGTTCGTGCAGCTTTCATCAATTGCTAGAATACAATGGTAAACGGCTTGTTCGCTCAGCCCGATTTTGTGTGCAATATCCGTTACGAAATCGCGGGCACGCGCGATTTCTTCCAATCGACCCATAATTGTGAGGCGATTTTCCAGAGGATACATGCGTCTTTACTTTGCATCCTCCGCCCTGTGGCAGTATTTACTCATACGTAACTGTTGAGCGCCAAAGACTGGTCGGGATAGATTTGGAAAATAGTATCCAGCCCAGCCATTTCCAAAACCTCAAGTACCCGTTCGGATGGCTGTGCCAATCGTAAGTCTCCTTTGCCCCGTACTTTTTTTAGCGCAGAAACAATCTCTCGCAGCCCGGCGCTGCTCATATAATCGACGCTTGCCAGATCTAGCACCAGTTGCATATGCCCCTGATTGATTTCGCCCATGAGCGCGTCACCAAGTTGGTTAGCGTTTGTACTGTCAATACGACCACTTACTTGAATCAATGTCGTTTTGTTTTCGAGTGTCACATTAACATTCATCTATAGAATTCCTTGTCCTTCTGTCTGACAGTCCGATATGTATCTGGCTGCTGACTAAAATGAGTATACACTAAAATTTATTTGTTAGAAAAGGGATGTTAATTGAGATAGAGTATAATCGAGTTGGTCACAAACAAAGCGAAGAAAGTACGATTGTATGGATGGTGTAATTCTTGGTTTGCTAGTCCTTAGTTTAGGCATTATTCTGTTTGTAATTCAGCGGACAGAGGCCAAACGGCGGCGGACTGTAGCCTTTATTATGTTTCTAGTTTTGCTAGTATTGGGATGGTTGGTAAATATTCGGGGAGCGTGGGCAGAAGCAGTTGTCGGATTGTTGATTGCCGTGTTTCTAAACTTCTTATTTTATATCCTCATCGGTCGCTACAATCCGGTTGGCAGCAGCGATAATATCCACGTCTTAGGCATGGATGATTGATCCGCTGACGTGTACAGGCAGTCGCCGTACACATCAGCGGCTTTTACGGCATCTACCCGATTACATTCAACGGTATCACATCGCTTGTTTGCAGCATGACTACGCTTATGCGAGCCGCGATAGTCTGAGCCATTGTCTGGAAGGCTTTTGCCGCCGGGTTTTCTGGCTGTGTCACGACAATGGGGCGACCGAAGTCTCCACCTTTGCGGACTTCTGCCTCCAATGGAATTCGACCGAGGAAAGGCACATCTCGTTCTTGAGCCAGTTTTTCCCCGCCACCCTCACCAAAGAAGTCACCCGCCATATTTTCCACCACACCCAATATCGGAACGTTTAAGGTTTCAAACATTGCGATACTGCGGAGTGCATCTGAAACCGCTACATCCTGTGGTTGCGTTACGATGACGGCTCCCGTTAATGGGAACGACTGTGCCAATGAGAGGGGTGCGTCACCCGTTCCCGGCGGCAGATCAACGATCATATAATCAAGCTTACCCCAATTGACATCCATGAATAACTGGCGGATGGCGCTGTGCAGCATCGGTCCGCGCAAGATCATAGGTTTATCCGGGCTGGTGAGGAAACCGGTACTCATCACTTTGAAGCCATATGCTTCCATCGGTATCATTTTGCCATCGACGACTTTCGGACGACCATATCCCAGTCCGGTCATCGTCGGTAGATTAGGGTTGAGGATGTCGCCATCAATGAGACCCACTTTAGCACCGGCATCTGCCAGAGCCGCTGCGAGATTAACCGAGACAGTGCTTTTACCGACTCCACCCTTACCACTCGCGACTGCGATCAGGCTGCGCATTGGAACATCTAAACGACCATGTATTTTGCGGTCGGTAGGAACCTGTGCATCCCAACTGATATTGAGTTTCTGTATGCCATCGACGTGCCCGATAACCGCTGCATTACAACGGTCTTCAAAGACGTTTTTCAGTGGGCAGGCAGGCGTAGTGAGGACAATTGTAAACTTCGCTATGCTGCCATCAATTGATAAATCGCGTACCATATCCAGCGACACAATGTCGCGGTGCAGTTCGGGTTCAATTACCGTACTCAATGCTGCCATAACTTGCGATTGTTGATCGCTCATTTGTATGTCCTTCGCTCAGTTTCGTATTTCACTAGAATAATTATAGCGCGGATGATAAAAATTAGGCAGTATCTTTTGTCATAAAAATGCACGATTTATAGAATGAAAAACAGGGTGCAGTTGCACCCTGTTTCGTTAGAAACTACTTATTTTGTTTCTTCTCGCGTATCTTTGCCAGCATCGCCTGTTTGTCAAACTTCGGTTTCTTGTCGCCGGATGCTGCCGGTTTAGCCGTTTCAGCCGCAGGCTTGGCTTCTACCACCGGGGCAGGTGCTTCCGCGACTGGCGCTGTATCCTCAGCCTCAACAACGGTAACTGCATCAGTCAATTTATGTTCAGGGAACATATTCTCTTTTGTAACGGGCGCGGCTTGCTTCCCTGCTTTTTTCATGGTCTTCAGGGTATCGGTATGTTCCCATCCACCACGGTCAATCGCTTCTTCCAGAGCAGTCGTCGGTGCAATCGTCTTCCAATAGCTCAATGGCTTGGAAAGCTTTTGCTTATCGTGAATATGATTGCTGGTGCGGTCGTAACTTGCCAACTCATAGTCATGATCCATCTTGATGGCATCAAACGGGCAGAATTCGGCACAGAAACCGCAGTTCATACAGATGTCGATGTCAATGAAGAAGGCTTCTGGTTGTGGAACTGGACGACCCGTAACTGGATCAGAACCGCGCACAATCCAGATGCACTGCGGTGGGCACACTTTGGCGCAGATGCCGCAGCTTGTACACCAGTCTTCACCCATGCGCGACACGTCTTGATCTTCCGTAATCAAAAACGGCACGAAGCGGAAACGTTCCGGCACAGCGATCTTTTCGTCAGGGTACTGTACCGTGAAGGCTCCTTGGGTGTCCAAACCTTGACGTACTTGAAAGTTTTCCTGACGCAGATACTTCTTTCCGGCATAACGAATGTCATCTACATAGGTATTGAAGAAGTGTTTGAAAGTGACCAATAGGCCATTTGCAATACCTTTTCCGTACATAGCTGCTCCTTAAATCCATCAAATAGAGATACACACATAGTCGTATCTCTATGGAAATGTTGTGTTAGCGATCAGTTTCGCCCAGAACAATATCGATACTACCGAGAATGGCGACCACATCAGCCACCTTATGCCCCACGCACATCGGGCCAAGCGCTGTCAGATTAATGAAGCTGGGTGCGCGCACATGGTAACGCCACGGATTTTGTGGGCCTTTTTCATCGCCTGCTGAAACCACATAGTAACCGAGTTCGCCCTTGGGATTTTCGACACGTCCATACGATTCGCCCAGCGGAACGCGGGGTGTATGCTTTTTATCCCCTGAGAAAACAGATTCGCCGCGTGTTTTTTCAAGGCGTGGCAATATTTGCTTGAGGATTCGCACACTTTCGCGCATCTCATCCAATCGGATCAGGTAGCGATCATAAATATCGCCGTTGTAACGTACTGCTACGTCAAAATCCAGTTCGGGATAGATGCTATACGGTTCAGCACGACGCACATCATAGGGCACGCCGCTAGCACGTAGCAGAGGCCCAGCCGCACTATAAGCAATTGCCATTTCTGGCGGCAAATAACCTACGCCAATCGTGCGTGTCTTGAGGATTTCACTTTCCGTCAGGAAGTTATCCAATTCATCAATCGAACGTGGGATACGTTCGCTAATGAGTTCGGTCAGATAATCCATCGTGTTGAAATCACGGACTTTATCATTAACCAGATTCAACACACTGGCGATACGTTCGGGAATGTCTTTGAAGACTCCGCCGAAACGCATGTAATTGCACATCATGCGGCTGCCTGCTGTCGCTTCAAAGAAGTCGAGGATTTTCTCGCGTTCAGCAATCGCATACAGGGCAGGGGTGAAGAATGCACCGAGGTCATTCAGCAGAAAGCCAATCGCCCAATAATGATTGACGATACGGGTTAATTCGACCATCAACACCCGAATAACTTCCGAACGATACGTTGGGACTTGGTATTTCGCACCCTTAGCAAGAAGTTGCTCTACTGCCAGTGCATAACCATGATTGTTACCCATGCTGCTGATGTAATCTAAGCGGTCAGTGAACGGCATGTTGTGCAGAAATGTGTTGCGCTCACCGATCTTTTCGTGATTACGATGCAGGTAACCCATCACTGGCTCAAGCGATTCAATCGTTTCACCGTTAAGAGTCACGATCATGCGGAATACACCATGTGTACTCGGATGATGCGGCCCCATATTCACGACTAGACGATCCGTTTTTAACGATTCGTCGCCGTCTAGTTCTTGGACGCTCACGCCAAGACCCAGATCGCTGTAAAGCGATTCTTCCGAAGTATCATTCAGTTTTGACAGGTCAAAGTCAGCGGGATATGACACGTTTTTGCCATAAATATTGCTTTCTTCTGCCCGTCGTACCCATCCGTCCGGCCAGCGGCTCCCGTATGGTTTATGGTCTTCTTCGTAATAGGCTTCCTGCCAGTCTTTCCGCATGGGATGCCCATTGAAGCCTTCCCATAACAGGATACGCTTCAAATTTGGATGACCGGGAAACTTGATACCATACAGGTCAAAGGCTTCACGTTCCTGAAAATCAGCACCGGGCCAAACATCAATAAGCGATGGAATTTCCGGATTGTTGCGGTCAGTCTGTGCCTTAAACAAAAGTGCCGAGCCACCCGTCGTCCGGTAAGCGTGGTACACCATCTCCATCTCATCAGCGATACCGTGGTAATCCACAGCAGTAGCGCTCGAAAGATAGTCAAAGCCCATTTCATCGCGCATAACAGTCGCGATTTCGGTCAGATGTTTTTTGTCAACAATGATGCCCGAATACCCTTGACGGGTATCATCCTTGATCGCTTCGGGGAAGCGTTCTTTCAATGCGGCGATTGCCGAATCAATGTCAGTTCTTTCGATAATGGCGTTATCGGTCATAGTTATTATCCCTTGTTCGCCTTCTTCTCGCGGATCTTCGCCAGCATAGCCTGCTTGTCAAACTTCGGTTTTGCCCCACCGGCTGCTGGTGCAGCTTCAGCAACGGCGGCTGGCGCGGGTTTCGCTTCTGTTGCTGCCACGACCGCTGGCTTACTTGCTGCTTCAGTCGCGCCCGCTTTGGCTTTAGGAGCCATCTGCGGTGTACCAACTGGCTTTAGGACAGGTAATTCACGTACACCAAACGGCTTGCCCGCTGCCGCCAATTGCGCTTGACGGCGAATGAGATCCATTTGACGTGGGTCGATAATATCGGGGCCAAGGATAGGAATAGGCGTTGGCTCGGACGGCCCGACACCATACCACGGAACATCATCCATATTGGCGAGTGATTGTCCATCAATTTTCTTTTGCAATGCGATCAGCCCATGCAAAAGCGCTTGTGGGGTAGGGGGGCAACCCGGTACATAAACATCAACCGGCAGATACATATCGATGCCCGAAACCACGTTGTAGCCTTCTTTGAATGGGCCACCACCGCTGGCACATGCACCCATCGCCAGTACATATTTCGGCTCTGGCATTTGGTTATACAGGCGCACAATCGGAACAACCATCTTCTTGGTAACCGTTCCCGAAACAATCATCAGGTCGGACTGGCGCGGGCTTGCACGCATGACTTCCATGCCGAACCGCGACAGGTCATAACGTGCCGCAGCCGTTGCAATCATTTCGATTGCGCAGCAGGCGAGGCCGAATAGCATCGGCCACATTGATGATCGTCGACTCCAGTTATAAATCTTGCTCAAACTGGTGATAGCAACATTACCCTGCATTTCATCAGGAATTGGGAACTCGGTGGCGTTAAGTTCGCGCAGGTCGAGTTGAGCCATTATGGGGTGACCTCCTCATACCACTCGCGCAGAATTTCGTTCAATATCCCTTCGTTAGCCAACCGGGGATCATCTGCGAAATTTGGCAGCGTGGTTACATACTGATACAACTGATCCAAACCAATAGATTCGATTTCAATATCAGGATACGCATCTTTCAGACTCAACACAATTTCGTACGTCGCATCCCAATATAAATTGCCTGATTGTGAAATTTCATTCATGTTCAATAGCTTACCGCAAACTGCCACAAATTACGACTACCAACCACTGCCAAATCCACTATTTAGTCTTGATTCAAAATAGTGTCCGTGTCGATTTGTGCCCGTTGTAAGCGTCCGCTGTAATCGACGTAAACCGATTTCCATTCGGTGAACGAATCCATGCCTGCCAAACCCGCTTCGCGCATACCATTGCCGGTACCGCGCGTACCACCAAACGGGAATTGGATTTCCGCGCCGGTCGTTCCATGATTAATGTATACAATACCAGTTGTCAGATCCCGAATAGCACGGAAGGCTGCATTTACATTTTCGGTGAAAATACTGCTGGACAATCCGTAGGCAGATTCATTGTTGACTTCAACCGCTTCATCGAGGCTCTTGACCTCAATCACACTCAGTACTGGCCCAAATATTTCTTCGCGGGCGATTCGCATCTCACGGCTGACATCCGTGAATAGGGTAGGGCTATAAAAATAACCTTTGCCAGAATCGGGTCGATTGCCACCGACTAGCAGTTTTGCGCCTTCTGCTTTGCCGATTTCAACATACTTTTCAACCTTGTCACGAGCCTTCGCATTGACCAGCGGGCCAACATTGGTTGCATCTTCCAGCCCATCACCGACTCTTAGCGTTTTGGCTTTTGCGACCAATGCTTCTATCAGTTTTGGCTTAATCCCACTTTGGACGATAAGGCGGCTGGTTGCTGTACAGCGCTGGCCTGTTGTACCAAATGCGCTCCATGTGATGGCCTCCACCGCCAGATCAAGATTGGCATCATCAAGGACGATAATGGCATTTTTACCACCCATCTCCAGCGCGACTTTTTTGCCAAGACTTGCGGCCTGTGAATAGACTTTTAATCCCGTTTCAGTAGAGCCCGTGAAGGAAATGATGCGGATGTCCTTGTGATTGGCAAGCGCCGCACCTGCATCACCAGAACCGGTAACTAAATTCAGCACACCCGGTGGGAGTCCTGCATCCTCAAATACTTTGACGAAGGCCATGCTGGTCGCAGGCGTATCTTCGCTCGGTTTGAAAACGACCGCATTACCTGCAATCAGCGCCGGTAAGATTTTCCAGCTAGGGACAGCA
This sequence comes from Aggregatilineales bacterium, assembly GCA_038251045.1. Taxonomy (GTDB): domain Bacteria; phylum Chloroflexota; class Anaerolineae; order Aggregatilineales; family Phototrophicaceae; genus CFX2. Next base: position 7,786 of record JBBSBS010000043.1, read on the forward strand.
ATCGGGAAGTTCCACGGGGTAATAAGACCCACGATACCTACCGAGTCGCGCATTGCCATACCGAACTTATTTGGCATTTCTACAGGCGCTGTATAACCTAGCAACCGCCTACCTTCGCCGCCCATATAGTAAGCCATATCAATAGCTTCTTGCACGTCCCCGCGAGTCTCGGCGAGAATTTTACCCATTTCCTGAGTCATTAATCGGGCGAGGGCTTCTTTGCGTTCTGTCAGTAGATGTGCCACGCGGTAAAGTATTTCGCCGCGTCGTGGGGCAGGGGTTAGCCGCCAATTCTTGTAGGCCGCTTTTGCCGCTTGTACAGCAGCATCAACGTCAGGTGCAGCACTCTTTGGCGCTGGCGCAATGATTTCTTCAGTAGCTGGGTTATAGGTTGAGAACGTTTCACCAGATAAAGCTGGTTGCCACTTCCCACCAATATAGTTTTGAACAACTTCAGACATGGAAACTCTCTCTCAATGTAACGGAGAAATATTTTGCAGGGGCAAGATTTCGCAGGTGACAAATTAGAGCGCAAGTATATGAAATGCAGAATCGTTTGTCAAGCAGGGGTCAAGGTGGTCATTAAAGCAGTCGCGCCTCACGCAAGCGCCGCTTCACGAGAATAATCATCGCCACTTTCACGAATGGGTAATTCGAAGGAAAAGATACTTCCTTTCCCTTCCACCGAATGCACTTGAATCGTGGAAAAATGCTGTTCGAGGATTAACCGGACAATTGCCAGACCAATTCCCATACCCCCAAAGCGGCGTGTTGACGAGCCATCTACCTGATAAAACGCCTCGTAAATCTTTTCGATTTGACTTGGCGGTATGCCTATCCCCGTGTCTTGAATACTAATGCTAACTTTTTCGCCAGTATTCGTGATGCTAACTATGACCTTGTCTTGACTGAACTTTAGCGCATTATCGAGCAGCAGTTGGATGGCGATACTCAGTCGTTGCCTTTCGCACAGAACGCACAGGTTGCTTGTATTCGGCACGATCTCGACGCGGTTAATCGCCTGTTTATGCTCCCATGAACGACCGAGGTTTCGTAACGCCGCTTGGATGATCTGGATGATGGGGATAATGTTAAACGAATCAACATTTGAACTTTCATTCATCAGTTCGTTTAAGAGGGTAACATTCCGAATCCCACCTTCTAAACGGGTAGTAGCACCCATTGCTAATTCCACAATATTCCTATTGGTGCTTTCGTCTTCGTTCAGCAGCGCGACCGCCGACTTAACTTGCAGCATAGGTGTTCGTAATTCATGTGACACGCTGTGAACGATTGCCTGCTTTAAAAGATTGAGTTCAGTGGACGTTCGATTATAAAAATCCAGATCAGCATTCAGTTGTCGGTTATTGGCCTCAAGTTCGGCACACTGTTTTTCCAACAAAGTCGTTTTCTCGCGCCGCAAAAGCTGGGTAGCAACAATCTGTCCAATGTACGGCAACTGACAGTACGGAACGATCTGGTCAGCGACCTCGAATAATGCATATGGGGGGATGTCGCTAATGCTAATCATAACGGGTCGTTCCAGCAGAGCGAACCCAGTCGCAATCTCTTGAAATAGATTCAATGTATCATCAGAGGCGTCGTTCGCGATAATGACCTGCGGCATGTCGTTTTGCAGGATATATCTTGCGTTCGTTATTGAAGCTGCGACTGCGGCAAATGAAGATAAATCCGGCAGATTTGCGAGTTGTTGCGCAGAATCAATATCTGGATGAAGTATGAGCACTGACAATTCGTCTATTTTGAGTTTCACTTGACTGTACACATAAAATCGTGTCTGCAAAATTGATGATTGTGTACATCATAGCACGGAAAAACCCAAGCAAACGAAGCTCCAATCACTTACAAACGCTCTCCCAACTTTTGGTAACGGTGAGCATTGAGGCATGATTATGAAGCTTCGCTGAAGCTGTTTTTCTGACTTGGTTTCAGCTTGATGAAGGCAACAGCCAAATCTAGCTGTGGTCATCCCCTTGCAAAGCTTCCCAGAAAAGGTTCAGTCCCGGTCGTTCCGCGTTACATTTTGGGCAGCCAACATAGGGGTCTTCAATGTCGATGCGGTGTTTTACACAGGATGCTTTGATGTCCATCTGTCGTCCTAGACCAAGCATCTTGGGTTTGATCGTAAGTGTCAGTTCTAGATATTGACTTGCATTTGCATTCAAAATTTCGGGGACAGAACAATTTTTGCAGTCGCTAGGTTTCCAGCGTAATGATGCCGGATTATGATTAACCAATCGACATTCCTGTATGTTCTTGCCCCGGTGGAAATCCTCATGGTAATGCTGACAGTCTTTGCCCGCAGGTGTGCGCATTTCTAATCCTCATAAAAATCGCTATCGCTTAATTTTAACAGGCATGTCTTAAAGATTGATAAGCTAATTTCCGGCTTCAACCCACTTTTGCGCGGTTTCTGCCAGCGATTGAAGCGTCCCGTACTGAATCGTGCAGTCCGGCAAAGAGTCCATAAAACTCTGTCCATAACTCTTACTGATCAGACGTTTGTCCAGCAGCACAACAACGCCTCGGTCCGATTGGCTGCGTATCAGCCTGCCAAAGCCTTGCCGAAAACGCAGGATCGTTTCTGGCAGAGTATATTCCTTGAACGAATCGCTATATCTTTCGGATCGGGCACTGATAATTGGGTCAGTCGGAATCGGGAAGGGCAGCTTGGTCAGCACCAGTGCGCTCAGAGTGGCACCGGGTATATCAACCCCTTCCCAGAAACTTTTTGTACCCAACAAAATCGCCTTATCCGTTGTCTTGAAACTCTCCAACAACGCCTGCCGGTTATTCGAATCCAGTTGATCGTAAACGGTAATATCACCTAACGCTAACCGTGGGCGAATGGCTTGCGCCGTTTGTTGGAGCTGCGTGTAACTGGTAAATAATGCCAGCGTTCGCCCACCTAGCGAGGCTGTCAACTCGACGAGCGCCCGTTCCACAGCTTGTTGAAACCTGCCTCGCTCGTTGGGGTCAGGCATGTCGTTCGGCACGAAAACCAGTGTTGATTCCCGGTAATTAAAGGGTGAATCAATCGCCAGAGTGTCAAACGCATTGGTTTTCAGAGCGTCTTCTAGGTAATCAAAGTTACCATTTGTTTGCAAAGTGGCACTCGTCAGAATGACCGACTTTTTCTTCGACCACAAAAACGTGTCGAGCATTGTTCCCACGTTCAGCGGCGCAGTATGGACAGATACAACATTATTGTTGTTGATATGGATCCAACTGATCAAATTGTCATCTGGCAATCGGATGATCGTTTGAAACGTCTGTTGCAATTCTGCAAAATAATGAGCGGCAGCTGCGATACTAGCCACAAGATTATCGAATTCTGGTATTGAATAAGATTTCAGCTTGCCAAAAGCAGAGGGTAAACGTCCTAACCCATCGCTAATTGCCCCTAGAAACTCACTCACTATATTCCATTGGCTATCGAGCGCCCCGAATTCGGCTTTGCGTCGGGTCTCGGCGGTTATGCGTAACGTCACCGGAATGTCATTATCATTTCTGGAAGCCAAATTGCGAATGGTCACAAATAATTTGGCAATGTGTGTTTCTAATGTTGTTGCAGCGATTTGCAAGTTTTTTAGGAACTCAATCAGTCTATTGCTGTCATGCGGCGGCACATGCTCTTGTAACTTGCTGATGACCTCGCCTAAGAAACTATGTTTGTTTGTGGCTAAATTCAACAGATGGTACTTTATTGCAGTCTCATCTGTTCGCGTAGTCAGGCTGCCTGTTGCGGCTTCTTCCAGATGATGTGCTTCATCAATGATAAGATGCTGATAGTCGGGTATGACCTGATTTTCACTTGTCGCGTCAGCCAGCAGTAAAGCATGATTTACAATGACGATATGTGCCGCATCTGCCGCCTTTCGTGCTCTGTGGTAAGGACATTTCCCCCCCGTCGCCACTTCACATCGCTCAGGAGTACAGTTCTCGGCTTCCGCACTCAATCGCTGCCAGATATTTTGCTCTACAAACCCGCGCAGATTGATGTCATTTTTCTCACCACTCCCACCCCGCGTCAGCCATACCAGCACTTTTGCCAGCACCCGCATTTCATCCGTTGTTGAGGGTCGGCGGCGACGAATATCACTGAGCCGGTTCAGGCATAAATAATTGCCGCGTCCTTTGAGTACCGCAGCTTGAAATGGGGCTGGTATGATCTCTTTCAGCAGCGGGATATCGACTGTGCCCAATTGATCTTGCAGGTTAAGTGTATTGGTTGAAATGACGACCTGTTGTTGGTTAGTTGTCGCCCACATAACGGCTGGTACAAGATAGGCCAAGGACTTTCCGATACCTGTCCCCGCCTCAATTACAAGATGATGACTTTGATTAAAAGCCTCCGCAATTTTATGTGCCATCTCGATCTGCCCCGGACGGCTTTCATAATTTTCGTGATGATTTGCTAAGACTCCATCTTCCCCGAAAATATTATCAACCTCATTCAAGGAGATTGTGCTGCTCGCAGGGGCAGGCACAAGTGTATTTCTGGGCGTAGGAGTATCAGAAAAAATGGGTGCGGAAAATGGATTTGGGCTTGCTGCTGCTGCCGTTTTTTCTTCTAAGGCATATTCAAACACCATCCGCGCATTCCAGTCCATGCCCTGTGATATATTCACGATTTCATGGATGAGCGAAACGGGTAAAGTTTGTATCTGTTTCCACATCTCCCAATACAAAAGTGCCGAAGCACGGGCATCATGCAGGGCACGATGGGCCTCATTAAGTTCAATGTTGAGATGTTTTGAAAGGCTGGAAAGACTGTAACGGGTAGCACTGGGTAGCAAGACTGCCGCCAGATCATAAGTATCAACCCAGAAGTTGTTTTGGAACAAACCGTGTGGATAAAGAAAACTTAAGTCAAAACCAACGTTGTGTCCGATGATCGGCGCGTCACCCACAAAACTCCTGATAGCCGGCAAAGCTTGGGCCAATGATGGGGCAGGCGGCAACGGTGCTTCATCCGGCTTGTGCGGTTTCGACAGAAAATCTGCATCAGAAATGCCCGTTAGTGCAGTGATTTCTGGCGGAATGGGTCGCCCCGGATTGATGAGTGTCGAATATTCTGCGGTGACTTCTCCATTGCGAAAGCGAACAGCACCAAACTCAATAATCGAATCGGAAGTTGAATCGAGTCCGGTCGTTTCAAGATCAAGCGCGACAAAATCACCACGCATCGTGTTCTCCAATCAAAATACCAAAGCGCAACTTTGAGGCCAAATATTGTCGGGCAGTATAGCACAGCAATTAAACAAAATACCCCTACCATTCAGATTAGTAGGGGTACGAATCGTCCGAAAACGAGATCAGTTAACTGGCAGGTGTTGCTTCTGCCGTAGCCTCGGCAGTCGCTTCACTGGTGGCTTCTGCTGTAGCCTCCGGAGGTTTCGCAGCATCAGCCGCTGCGTCAAGGAATGCTTTTTGCAATGTTTGGCGCAAGGCTGGCAGGCTGCCAAAGTTTACGCCGATAAAGCCCGCGCTCTCAAGCTGGCTGTAATTGCTGTCACTGGCAATGAACCACAACAGTGATTGTGTTGCCACATTGGTAAGCGATTGTGTCTTCACCAGCAATTGTGTATTTTGCGTCAGCGGATAGCTTGAGTCTTGGATCGTTTCGTCGCTCGGTATTACACATCCATTACCGGCATCCACGCTCACCAGTTGAATACGTGCCTGATTGTTTTGCAGCACTTTCTGGTAATCTGCCCAACTCATATAGGTTAGACCACCCACGACATTCGCGGTTGCGGCAGCGCGATAGAGAACATCATCTTTCAGTTCAATATCACCACGTCCGACCAGTGGTTTGTTTGCAGACTTCAGCAGCAACAAATCCGTATAACTGCTGCCTTCAGTCGGTGCAAACAGCGTCATGGCTTGGTCGGGGAATTGGCTGTCAACCTGATTCCAATTTGTAACATCCTTAGCCGACGCCGCGTCCCAAATCTTGGTCAATTGTGTTGTTGTCAGGCAGGTCAGATACGCACTTTCTGCATTTCCGACCAGAACCACCGCTTGCTTTCCAAGTTCTACGCTGATGGTCTTGATGTTATTTGCATCACAGGCCTGTATCTGCTCATCCGTGAGCGGGCTATTTACAGCGGCCATGTCGATCTCGCCGTTGCACAAGCGCCGTACACCAGCAGTCTGTCCGGTTAGTTGGATGTCTGCTGTCAACGTTGAGACTTGCGCTGTTAAAGCACCGGTCAACCCTTTTAGATAGTCACTAGCACTCGCTGCACCCGCAATGACAACCTGACCATTCGCATCACTTGGGATTTGAAATGAGGTCGATGCTTCACTGTAGGGGCGCGTATTGCCGCTGCCCTCCAATGCCGTCACATTGACAGATTTTGCGGCTTCGGTTGGTACAACCAGTCCTTCAGAAGCAATTGTAGCGCCTGCATCTGAACTAATGACGTAGCTCAAAAGCTCAGTTAGTCCCGCCTTGCTCAGACTGGCACGGTTGACATATACAAACAACGGGCTTGCAGCAGGATAAGTTCGCTGCTCAACCGTTTGAGCCGAAGGAGCGGTACATCCGAACGTGTCATTCGCGTTAACGTTAAGGATTTTGATCGAGCTTCCAGCCGCAGTGGCAGTCGGCAGGCTCACAACGCCAATCGCGCCCTGTGACTGAACAACACCCGCAACAATATCGTTCTCATTTTCAATAACATTCGCATCCGCCCGGATACCATCGCCTTCGACCAAACCATCAAGCACTGAAAACGTGGCTGAGTTTACAGCCGGTGTTATTGCACTAAAAGCGGTATCAGTATTAGCCGGATTAACCTGATTCCAATTTGATACCTGTGCGCTCGGCGCGAAAATCATATTGATTTCGCTCGTGGTCAAACATTGACCATAAGTTGCGTCTGGAGCCGCAATGAACGCCACAATGTTTTCCGCAATCAATAATTCGGTATAATCAATATTGTTGTTGGTGCAATTGCGGTTTTCATCTGACGAATGGCACGGTTAGAGGTTGCAACATCCGTTGTGCCTTGGCAAAGGCGTTCAAACCCTGCCCGTGTGCCGGTCACTTCAGATGTAATATTGATGCTTACGTTGCTTGCTTTTGTGAGTGCGTCAAAGGTCGGGGCGACTGTACCGGAACCTGCCACCGTAACTGCGGCGGTATCCTGCGCCTGAGTGAGTCCAAAACTGATTAAAAGCGCAAGTAGGATAATTATTCCTACCCGACGCTGCGATTCTTTCATAAAACTGCTCCTTAAGGAAGGCTTGCGCGTAACGGGTTAAGACGGTGGATTGTACTATTATGCCCCTAATTGTCCAGCCACACTTTTTATCATGAAACGAACAATAAGTACATAAACAACATAATAGTGTCAACTAATTGGAACGTATACGATGACAGATGTTGAGCAAAGTGTCTACGAAATAGTCGGTGGCGAGGCCGTTTTTAAGCGTCTTGTTGACGCATTTTATAGCCGTGTTGAGGCCGATAATGTATTGCGCCCCATGTTCCCTGCTGATCTCGAACCGGGCAAGTATTGGCAGATGCTTTTTCTAATCCAATTCTTTGGTGGGCCTGCCCAATATATCGCTGAACGCGGGCATCCCCGTTTACGGATGCGCCATTCGCCGTTCGTCATCGATCAAGAAGGTCGCGACCATTGGTATGCCCATATGTGCGCGGCAATTGACGAAGTCGGTATTCAGGAACCCGCGCGCACCATAATGCGTGAATATTTTGAAAACGGTTCTACGTTTATGATTAATGCAGAGGCAAAAGCCACCAACCTTATGCACTGGCAAAAACCACCGAAAGATCAATCCTCATGAATGGACGAACGGGTAAGTCGCTCAAGGAACAGCGCATAGAGCGCGATCATCCAGTCGAACGGGTTCCCTACGCAACCTATTGGATGCGCAAGATACTTGCTTGGTCACGTTTGCAGCGAATGATTCTAGTCACGGTTTTTGCACTTGCCCTAACCGCCGCTGTTTTTCCGGTGGTTGATGGCATTTACCTTCAATATTTTTTTGCTGAAGAAAGTCGTATTCTTCCTTCTTTGGTTTCATTGGGTATAGGTATAATGATGTATGGCTATGGCTGGTGGTTAGTTGTTGGTTTTCCGGGGGAACCCAGACCAGAGCGCCGAGCCATAATTATTTACCTTATTTTTGGTATGGCACTGATTATATTTATCCTCATATTGATTGTTAATGGATACTATGTGGCAACGTTGCCAGATGTCTAGCAGGGGGTTCTTGATGAATCGCATATTTGTCGTGTTAATAATTGTTGTAGCGATTGCCGGTTGTACACCTCAGCCAGCGGATGATGCCTTGCCAACCCTCATCCCTACACCGCAAGCCGTTGCCCCTGCGACCGAAACACCGGTTGCTACTGTTCCCCCAACTGATGCGCCATCTTCTCGCCCAACACTTCCGCCGACTTGGACTCCTTCGCTTGAACCTACAGCAACGCCGACAGTAATTACCAATACGCCCGCCCCGCTCAACACCGCCATTCCTACACTGGCTGCCTGTGGAACTTTTGATGTGGATCGTGATAGAAGCGCCGCAACATTTACTGTGGGAACACCGACACAGGTCTTCTGGTCAGCAGTTTCGGGCGCAGCTCGCTATCGTATTAGTGTAATTGATGGCTTCAATCAGGAGATTTTCTTCGACTACAGTATCGAACCATCCTACACCTTCAAACCAGATCAATTTGAAGCGGGTGACCGTTATGCGTGGAAGGTATTGCCTGAAGATTCATTACTGCGGCAGATGTGTCTTGCTGTGACAGGGGATATGTCACCGGGGTAATTAAACGAGCAGGAGAGTTTTTTAAGCCTCTCCTATTTACTATTTGGGCGGCAGCTTCAGAGCATATTCCTCAAACGCTTCAGCCGTCCACGGAAGCGCTGGCTTGAAGAACGACTCATAAATGGCTTCTGCGTAAACCCGAATTTCATATTGGGCATCGCCAGCCATCCGCAGCCGTAAGAACTGCATCAGGTTATGCGCATCAACCTTGGCGACCCATGTGTAATACACGCTGAATCCCGGCAGGAAAAGACGCGCCATCTCCTTTGAAACACCGGCTTGCAGCGATTCTTCATAAAGGTCGTAACCTTTTTTATAAAATGCATTCAGCTTATCGGTTAGCGCTGTATTCGTGTCCACATCAACCTGACCATCGCTGGCCTGCTTGTTACTCGCAGCCTGTTTGCGCCATACATCCGGCACATAAAAGTCATTTTCCTCAAACGGCGTATAACGCCCCGATTGAGCGTTGAAGTTCCATGTGCGATGCCGCACCCACTGCCACCACGTAACCAGTGGTGCGCGCACCCGAAACTTAAACTCAACCATTTCAAATGGACTGGTGTGGTGATTTCGCAGCAGATAAAACAGCAGTTTCTTGTCTTTGTCGGGCCCCTTGCTTTCGCCCATGAAACTAACTCGTGCTGCATTGACGATTGCTAGGTCACCACTCACGCCGGTCGCAGGGTGGGGCAGAAGATCGACAAGTTCTATCCATCCCTTGTCCAAAACATCAACCCGTTTTCCAATCAATTGGTTATCTGGTGATATATCCATTTATTCGCTATCTGTCGTAAACCTATTCAGGCGAAATAACTGAGTGCTAACCGTACCCGATCTTCAACATTTGTCGGCGCGTCTTTAGGTAAAGATTGAATCGCTGTTTGTGCCTCAACGATGCTGTAACCAAGCGCCACCAATGTATCCAGTACATCGCTGTTTACATCGTCGAATGCTGAAGCCGGAGCAGTATCTAATCCGAGTTTGAGCTTATCTTTCAACTCGATAAGTATTTTTTGCGCTGATTTCGTGCCAATTCCCGGTACACGGGTCAAAATCTCTGCGCGGTCACTGACCACCGCATTTTTTAAGCTGTCTAAGCTTAATGTGCTCATTATCGCCAAGCCGGTTCGGGGGCCAATGCCGCTGATGCTAATCAGAATATCGAACACATCGCGCTCAACAGTGGTTGCAAATCCGTAGAGAGTCAGCGAGTCTTCGCGCACGATCAGCGTCGTATGCAAATAAGCATCACTATCCGGGTATAGGCGTTCCAGAGATGTGAACGGGACAAAAACTTTATAGCCCAGTCCCCCCGTCGTGATGACAGCATAATCCTTACCCGTCGCTGCCACAATGCCTTGAATACTGGCAATCATAAGCGGTTATATCTCGCTGATTATTCTAGGAAACTGTCATATCTTGCGTTATGCAAATCAGTGATCGCAATTGCCAATCCGTCTGCGGCGTCATCGGGTCGTGGGATTTCATCCAGACCAAGCAATATGCGCACCATTTCCTGCATTTGAGGTTTTTTCGCGCCACCGAAACCCGAAATCGACTGCTTAATATTATTCGGTTTATATTCGCTGATCTGCAAATTGCTTGCCGCGAGTGCCGCCAGAATCACACCCCGTCCCTGCGCCACTGTGATTGCGGTGGTGACATTCTTGGCAAAGAATAATTCTTCCACTGCCGCTCGATCCGGTTGATATGTGGTTACCAGCTCGGAAATGCCGTCATAAATGATCTTTAACCGTTCCCACATTGGTGTATGGGCTTGGGTAGTTATGACCCCGTATGCAATTGCTTGAAGCGAGCCATCACGTAATTCCTCGACTACGCCATAACCCACTGTCGCTGTGCCCGGATCAATGCCCAGACTAATCATTAAGCCGTTTCTAACGCGTTAATCACATCGTCAGTAATCGCCAGATTGGATGCAACCGATTGAACATCATCCAATTCTTCCAGTTGTTCCATCAGTCGCATGTTTTGAACAGCCTTTTCAACGGCGATTTCGCTTTCATTTTTGGCTTCCCAACGCAGTTCGCCGTCGCCTATTTCATACCCATTTTCGGCTAATGCACTTTCGACTGCTGCAAACATTTCGCGCGGTGTATACACAACAATCGTGCCATCATCATCCACAACATCATCAGCACCCGCTTCTGCTGCTGCCATAAACACTTCATCGAAGTCCAGCGCGTCGCCACTGAGTGTGATAACACCTTTTTGGTCGAACTGCCAGCCCACCGAGCCTGCCGACGCAAGACTGCCGCCCGCCCGGTTAAACAACCGTTTGACTTCCGCCAGTGTGCGGTTCTTATTATCAGTCAGCACATCAATCAGGAAAGCCACACCTTCAGGCCCGTAGCCCTCATAGGTGATTTCTTCCATCATTTCGCCATCCGCACCACCTGTACCACGCAGAATTGCACGTTCGATGTTTTCCTTTGGCATGTTGCTGGCTTTACCCTTAGCAATCGCCAGCTTGAGCTTGGTGTTGGAATTTTCATCACCGCCACCTTCGCGTGCCGCAATCATGATGTCGCGGGCAAGGCGCGTGAAGATTTTCCCTCGTTGGGCATCCGCTGCACCTTTTTTGCGCTTAATTGTAGACCATTTGCTATGACCGGACATGGCCTATACTCCATTTAAAATACTTTTGAAAATATTCTGGCACATTATACCTTACCGTGTTTTGTGCGTCGAGATCAAGGCTGCGAGCGCGAAAATGCGTACTCTTCCTAAGAAAATGCGTGTTCCCCTCGATTAGCCGTTGCTAATATTTGAACAGTTCTTGATATGCTATAATCCGCCAGTCATGTGAGACGGATTGAATGGATTTCATCACATCAACAGGTCACAGATTTTGGCAAGGTTTATTTCTTCTGCTTCAACAACGCCTTACCCAACGATTGATCCCCAACGCCGCGCTTGGGGCATTATGCTGGTTGCCTTTGCGGTCTTCTGCACAATCTGTCTGGTGACCGGGTTAGGGACAATCTACTTCTTATTTCAATCAACAGTACCGCTTGAAAGTGTTATGCAGGTCGGGCGCGGTACGGGTGGAATAAGCAATCAAGAAGCGGCACGTACCACCGCGACTGTGACTAGCAATGATCGTGTCAGCACCGACCAGTTCTCACAAGCAACCGTTTATTTGCGTGATCCTGAAAACGACACCCAACTCATCACCGCCATCACTTTACGGGGCGATACATCCGTCAAGTTGCTTCGTGGATCACGTCCTCGTTTTCGCTGGAGTAACGGCGAATACACGGTTGAATTACAAGAATTTTCTGGCGAGTTGATAGTTTACGCGCCGAAGCAGTTAGCCCATCAATTGAATTTGAGCATCATCACCAACGCCGGTGATTTAATTTATTTGCGATCAGGCGGGCAGTATATTCTGCGTGCCTCCGACAGTCGTGTTCAGGTTATCAATCAAGATGGTGACGTAATTCTTAAACCCGCGAATATCGATATTGGGAAGTCCGTTTCTCCCAACGGTCAGGGCATTATCACCTATGCCACAAACCCCGATGATGTGGTTGTTTCTCAGGCATACACCAACTTGGTTAGTGATGGTGTGTTTCAGGATGCGCTGAATGCACCGTCCGAGGGTGCCACCGATACGCCGCCATTTAAACAGGATTGGTTTTGTAAAGATAACAGTGTGCCACAGGGTATGTCTAAACCCGAAGTGTTTGATGGTCGCACCATCTTGCGTCTCCTGCGTGCAGACAACGCAACCTCTCATGGGGAAACCGGTTGTGTGCGCTCTTGGGGTGATGGGCAAAACATCGCCAGCTTCAATTACTTGAACCTTCGTGCCACTTTCAGAATCAACTATCAATCGCTTAGCCTGTGTGGCGAGAAGGGCAGTGAATGCCCGCTTATGCTTGTTGTGGATTACCGCCGTGAAAATGATGACGAACCGCATACGTGGTATCACGGTTTTTACACATGGGTGGATCCGAATCGTAACTTCCCTCTGCAATGCGACAGTTGCTTACAGCTTCACGAGCAAATAAACGAAAAAGCATGGTTTACCTATGATAGCGGTAACCTGCTTAATTTGTTGACAAACCCACAGCAGCTTGCCGAGCAGCGCCCCATTTCTATTATTGATATTCAATTCAAAGCATCCGGGCATCAATACGACGTAGCGGTGAGCGACGTGTCCCTGCTGGCAGACATAGTCGCAAACCCCTGATCGTGCTGGATTGCGGCTGATTGTCTCTCAAGAAATCTGACTAACTCACTCCGCAAAAGGTATCCCCAATGCCTTCATGGATACCCAATTGTTTTTCCCCATAATCAAATGGTCGATGAGTTGAATATCCAGTAACTTTCCCGCTGAAATTAAAACGTGGGTCAATTCAAGATCTTCGGGTGAAGGGGTAGGGTCGCCCGATGGATGATTGTGCGCCAGAATGACGGCAGGGCTATTGCGCATAATCGCCTCACGGAAAATTTCGGATACCCGCAAAACCGAGCTGTTCAGTGTGCCGATATAAACTGTTGGGCTGCTAATGACCCGCCGCGTTGAATCCAGCAGTAAAATGCGTACGTGTTCCTGTGTCAAAAATTGCATATCGCGTAATAGCTTTGCCGCATCCTCCGCCTTGTCAATAATCGGCATCTCACTTGACGGCATGACCATGATTCGCTTGGCGAGTTCAATCACCGCCATAATCTGGGTTATCTTCGCCGTTCCTAAGCCGCTGACCTGCACCAGATCAGCCTGCGTTACCTGCATCAATCCCGCCAATCCTCCTGCTGCTGTCAGAACATTTTCCGCGACTTGGAGCACATTTTCTCCGGCAGTTCCCGTCCGTAACAGGATGGCGATAAGTTCAGCGTTAGAAAGTACACTCGCGCCATAGGTCAGCAGCCGTTCGCGTGGACGTTCGTGGGCAGGCAGCGCATTTAGAGAGGTGGGTGGTTTCATGGGTAGTAACCTAACATTCTGATCAAAGGTTCAGCATTGACAAGATATATACCCTATATCTGTACTTTTGCGCCCGCGCCATGCGGCTGATATACTGATTTCAAGATGAATTAGGATACCTTGGAGTTCCCACTATGGGCGAATTGCTTACCAGTTTAGGCTTATCCAGTGACGTTGCATTAGGCATCACCATTTATGGCATAGTTTTATTGGCGGCACTTTGGCTGGCGCTGGTTGTTTGGGCGTACCGCGATATGCGATCACGTTCTCGTGATACCTTCGCACAAATCGGCAGCGCCCTCTTAGTAGCGCTCTTGATTGTCCCCGGATTGATAATCTATTTATTGGTGCGCCCGCGTGAAACCTTAAGCGAAGCCTACGAACGTTCGCTGGAAGAAGAAGCCTTGCTTCAGGAAATCGAAGAAAAGCCAACTTGCCCCGGTTGTGGTCAGCGGGTACAGGCTAATTGGCAGGCTTGCCCCCATTGTTATACACGCCTTAAGAAGCCCTGTATACATTGTCACCAGATGTTGGAATTATCGTGGCAAGTTTGCCCGTATTGTACGACCCAGCAGCGCGCCGCGACCGATCAAGGAAGTGTCGTGCCTCAGTACAACCGCCCACCGAGCGTGCCCGAAGAAACAGCGCCCAGTTCACCCGCGCGTATCCGGCGTGCTGCGCGTAATGCCGAACCATTGGAATTTATTGAGGGCGACGAATTCTAATCTACAGCATTTGGCGAAGAGTCGAGGAATGACTACCAAACGATAGTCTCAATAGCAATCACTGACCAAACCTTAAATGCTGCTGTCAGCATCCAAAGGGGCGCACCCCGTGCGTCCCTAACGCTCAAAATTGATCACACAGATGGCAATTTGCCATAAGCCTAGAATGCAGCCACATCCCCTACGATGTGAATTTTCAAGAAGTTCGTTTGACCACCCACGCTGAACGGTACGCCTGCAATAATGACCAGATTATCACCCGTAACGACTAAATTGGCCTTTTGGGCTGCATTAACCACAGTGGTAATCATCTCATCAATCGAATGAAATTCGGGAATCAGCAGCGGTAGCACACCCCACACCAGTGCCATACGGTGCTGGGTGATTTCATTGGGCGTAACGCATAAAATCGGTGTTCGTGGGCGTTCCTTTGCCACGCGTCGGGCGGTATATCCGGTCAGTGTTGATGTGACAATCGCCTTCGAGTTCAACGCGTCAGCAAGTTGACAGGTCGATTGGCTGATTGCATCTGAAATAGCCTCGTTACCCTTTGCATTTGGCTTGTAGATTGCTTTTGCATGAGTCCGATCCGCCCATATGCTCTGTTCAGCAATGACCGCAATCCGTGCCATGGTCTCAACAGCAATTAGCGGATACTTTCCCGCCGCGGTCTCATTACTCAGCATCACCGCGTCTGTTCCATCCAGAATGGCGTTATAAACATCGCTTGCTTCCGCACGCGTCGGGCGTGGGCTTTCGACCATCGAATTCAGCATTTGCGTTGCCGTGATGACCGGCTTTCCCGCCTCATTGCACAAACTGATGATCCGCTTTTGATGGAACGGAACTTCTTCGGCTGGCGTTTCGATACCTAAATCACCACGCGCCACCATAATCCCGTCGGATACTTCGATAATCGCCTCGATGTTTTCCAGCGCTTCGTGCTTCTCAATCTTTGAAATAACCGCGACGTCACCACCCAGATGCTTAATGAGCCAGCGCATCTCACGAATATCATCTTCCGAGCGCACAAAAGACATCGCCAAATACTCAGTTTTCATACTCAGTGCGAATTCAACATCTGCCCGATCTTTATCCGTAATCGCGGATAGCGTCAACCGCGCTTTTGGGGCCATAACCCCTTTGCGCGAACTCAGCACACCCGGTATTGCCGCTTCACACAAGAGGCCGCGTGGAATCGTCTGCAAAACCGTCATTTCCATGTTGCCGTCATCCAACAGCAGTTGCATCCCGGACTTAATATCCTGTATGAACTCTGGGTGGGGCAGCGAAATGAGACCGTTTTCGCCGGGCACATTATCCAGCGTAAAAGTAACTTGGTCACCTTTCTTCAAGATCAGCGGCTCATTAACAACCTTACCAATACGAATCTTAGGCCCTTGAATATCGCTCAGAATCGCAATAATCTGGCCTTCTTCTTTTGCGATCTTGCGGATTCGATTGATATTTTCGCCATGAGTCGCGTGGTCGCCGTGCGAGAAGTTAATTCGGGCGACATTCATGCCCCGCCGAATCATTTCGCGAATGGTTTCTTCGTCTCGCGACGAAGGACCAATTGTGGCTACAATTTTGGTGCGTTTGCCTTCAACACCCGACATATTAGACAATCTGATTTTCCTTTCACGTGTATACGACGAATTAGTAATTGAGATTAGTGAAGGCTTTTATGCCGGGATAAACGGCGGCGCTGCCCAGTTGCTCCTCGATCCGCAAGAGTTGGTTGTATTTAGCAACACGGTCGGATCGGGCAGGCGCACCTGTCTTAATTTGACCGGCATTCATCGCGACCGCCAAATCTGCAATCGTCGTATCTTCCGTTTCACCGCTGCGGTGGCTTGCAACAACTGTCCATCCATGCCGTTGGCTCAATTCGCTGGCAGCCATGGCCTCGGTCAGCGTACCAATCTGGTTGACTTTGCACAAAAGTGAATTCGCTGCTTTCTCTTTAATCGCGCGTTCCACCCGTTCAACATTCGTGACCAATAAATCATCACCCACAATTTGAACTTTGTCCCCGATTTTGGCAACCAGCTTCGACCAATTAGCCCAGTCA
>JBBSBS010000044.1:0-24361 GCA_038251045.1 Aggregatilineales bacterium
GTACGTGAAACCCATGAACCTTTTGCTTTAGATTATCGGAATGAACCCGAAGTAATAGAACATCGAATGAAAATCTAGAATAGCAATTATCGTAGTAATTTGTCTAATACTTTCTATTTATTGACTCGACCCCCATGTTTTGAAGCACCTTTAGTGTGCTTGTCCCTCCTCGTAGCCGCACGGCTTTAGCCTGCGGCGGCATACCTACACAAACGAAATATTCACCCCCCCATATCGTCGGCTTGCCCACAAACTCAACGCCGTCGCCATCACCGTATCATCATGACTGCCACTCGGCGCACCATACGACCAACCCATACGCGTCCGCTTCATCTCATAAGCCATCAACTCATGCCGCAGCGTCGGATCATTCAACAGCACCACATCTTCGCGCTCCATTGCCAGCGCCAACGCGTCAATTAACGGCGCTTTGCTCTTGCTCGTCGTCATAAATCCCCGCACGGGCAGCCCCTCCGCTTGCAGCGCCTCGATATTCACACTTCCGATGCTGTTTTCCTCTGCCAAAATCACGTAGGGCTTGAAGCGTTCGTATAACGCCGCCAATCGTCCCCGTTGTACCGCCCACCCGATCTGGTTGAATCGTTCCAGATGAATCTGCCGCCCCTCCCGCGTCATTACCGAAACACACGTAAAATCATTGTCCTTCCCCCAATCCACCCCGAAGTAACACCCTTCATGTCCTTGTATTTCCTCCGTTTCTCTGCGCCCCTGCGGTTCAAATGCATTTGAATATTCCCCAACACAAACCCGATCCACATTCCTGAATACCACCCCGCCATCATCCAGAAACACCGCCTCATACTCTTGCTTGAAGAATCGCTCCGGCATCCCCGTCCGCGCCGCCTCAATCTCACCCAACTTAATATGCGGATTGCTCGCCGTCGGCAAACACCAACTCTCCCATTCCGGGAAATCCGTGCTCATCCCTTGCAAATACAACTGCCAGAACCAGTTGCGCCCGCGTGGAGTGCTGGCGAATAACGCCCCGCCTTCATAATCGGTCAGCAGTGGACGAATCGCCCCGTGCCACACCTCACCCGACTCAAATAATGCTGCCTCGTCCACCACCACCACATGATACTTTCGTCCGCGCACCGTTTCCGCCGCCCCGTTTGCCAGTGACCAACATTCCAGCGTCCCGCCTGTCACCAACTCCATCCGCCATTCATGCTCGTTCTGATTACGTATCAATGACCCAAGCAGTTTTTTCGCCTCGCGCCACACCTCCGATCCCATCCGGTATGTCGGTGCGAAGTACGCCGCGCTCTTCCCCGCCAAAAGCGCCTCGCATAAGCAGTCCAGCGCCACCGTCGTCTTGCCGAATCGCCGTCCACATGCCAGCACCTTGAAACGCGCCTTCGATTGTCGAATCTCTGCTTGTGCCGCGTGCAGCCGTGCCAACCGGATTTCTACTTCCATCATCACACCCCAATATCCCAAACGATAAAATCCCGAATGCTCCCGTAGGGGAGGGTCTCAGACCCTCCCGCTTGGCTTGGCGATTCGCATTGCTCTGTAATGAATTCTTGCCCTGCCTTATTCCTCCCGTACCACCCGAATCACATACTCATTCTCTTCACTGGCTTCAGCCTCCAGTTGGCTCGTCGGCTCGATGTGCGAATATAACCACTTCACCACATTTGCCCATTCGCTGATGCTCGTGGCTTGCAATTTTTTGCCTGCCAGCCAAACTTCGCCCGTTACAGCGAACTGCCACACCGCTCTCGCCAATGCCTCCTGCGCCGTCACGCCTTCATTTCCTACCATCAGCGTTGTTTCGCCCCGCTGTTGCAGTAACTCTGTCAAAATACGTCTTTTGCGGGGTCGTCCTTTCGGATTGCCACTCTGACCACTTTTCCAATGACCATTGTTTGTGATGTTTTTCGTCATAGTTCACCTATGTGTTTTTGCGCTGGATTGGTTGCCTGCAATATTACGAACGGATTGAGAGTTATTCCCACAATCGTTTGCCACAAGGCAGCCGATGGTGGATTAGGGCGGGGGTTCTGGCACGATTCGAAACTGTTTCTGTTTTCTCTGCTTCCTCTGCGCCTTTGCGGTCAATTCCTTCTTCGAGTTTATCAAGATAGCACAAAAGTTCTTATCTGAGAATTAGATTTCGGTTCGACTTTCATATGTCTTTTCAAACCTTTGGGTTCCCTGCCTTGTTTACGGGGGAAGGCTAGGGTAGGGGTTTGTAATAGTCTCCGTAATTGTTACCTGTTATCACCTGTTTAACAGGTCACCAATCACACTTATGCGGCTAAATCTGTTATTCATCATGACTTTGCATCCCAATATTGACCATCGTGTTATAATCCTCGTGTTAAAAACATCTACAATCACTGGCTATTGATGCAACGAAAGTTGCTATTATCGAGTCTAATCATCATGAAACGTCTTCACTTGACGGTTTCACGCTGTTAAAGGAGCAAAAACTCGTGAATTCTGACCTGCAAACGCTGGCTATCAACACTATCCGCACCCTATCCATTGATGCCATCCAAAAGGCTGACAGTGGACATCCCGGCCTGCCAATGGGTGCTGCACCGATGGCTTATACCCTGTGGATGAACTACTTGCATCATAATCCGCATAATCCGCACTGGGCAAACCGTGACCGTTTTGTGCTTAGTGCAGGTCATGGTTCGATGCTGCTTTACTCGTTACTTCATCTCACCGGATACGATTTGTCGCTGGATGAAATCAAGAATTTTCGCCAATGGGAAAGCAAAACCCCCGGTCATCCCGAAGTTCATGTGACTCCCGGTGTCGAAACTACCACCGGCCCACTCGGTCAAGGTGCAGCCAACGCCGTTGGTTTCGCACTGGCAGAAGCCTTCCTCGCCAAGCACTTCAACCGTATTGGCTTCCCGATTGTCGATCATTACACCTACTGTCTGGTTGGTGATGGTGATTTGATGGAAGGTGTTAGTAGTGAAGCGGCTTCACTGGCTGGCACATGGGGTCTTAATAAGCTGATTTTCCTGTACGACGACAACAAAATCACGCTCGATGGTGAAACCTCGATGACCTTCACCGAAGATGTTGCAGCCCGTTTTCGTGCTTATGGTTGGCATACATTGGATGTCGATAACGGCAATGATGTCAGTGCCATCAACAGTGCCATCGAAACCGCCAAAGGTTATGACGATGCGCCTACATTGATCCTTATACATACCATCATTGGTTACGGCAGCCCCAATAAGCAGGGCACAAGCAAAGCGCATGGTTCACCACTGGGCAAAGACGAAATCAAGCTGGTCAAAGAAGGTTTCGGTTGGCCGCAGGAAGATTTCTATATCCCCGGTGAAGCTCTGGAACACTTCCGTGAAGCTGTTGAACGTGGTGCCGAATACGAAGGTAAATGGAACGTCCTCTTTACTGATTACCGCAACCAGTATCCCGAACTGGCTGCTGAATGGGACTCGGCTCTAAGTGGTGATCTGCCCTCTGGTTGGGATAAAGATATTCCGGTTTATGCGGAAGGCAAGAAAATCGCCACCCGCAATGCTTCCGGTGAGGTTTTAAATGCCATCGCCCAGCACATCCCGACGATGATCGGTGGTGATGCTGATCTGGCTGGCAGTACGAAGACCTTAATCAAAGGCGCAGAAAATACAGGAAAAGGTAAAGCCACCGTCCGCAACATCCGTTACGGTGTCCGTGAATTTGCTATGGGTGCCATCACCAACGGTCTGGCACTACACGACGGCATCATCAAACCCTACAGCGCTACCTTTTTGACCTTCAGCGATTATATGCGGAATGCCATTCGCCTCGGTGCATTAATGGGTGTCCCTGCGATTTATGTGTTCACGCATGACAGCATCGGTTTAGGTGAAGACGGCCCGACTCATCAGCCGGTTGAGCATGTGGTTGCGCTGTCGGCTATCCCCTTACTGACGGTCATTCGTCCGGCAGATGCCAATGAAACTGCCGCAGCATGGCACACGGCGATGACGCTCAAAACCCCGTCGGTGCTGATTTTCACACGGCAGGACTTGCCAGTTCTGGTTGGCGATCATGTCCGTGCCGGTGTCGCCAGAGGTGGTTATGTGCTGGCTGAAACCAGCAGTACACCGGACATCATCCTGATGGGACGTGGCAGTGAAGTGCATATCGCCCATGAAGCCTATACGACATTAGCAGCAGAAGGCGTAAACGTCCGGTTGGTGTCGCTGCCGTCGTGGAATTTGTTCGAACAGCAGGACGCTAGTTACCGTGAAAGTGTGCTGCCGCGCAGCGTCACCCGCCGCGTCAGTATCGAAGCCGGTGTGACGATGGGTTGGGATCGGTACGTCGGCTCGGATGGTGTCACGATCGGTTTGAATCACTACGGTGGCAGTGCGCCTTATGAAGTGCTGTATCGTGAGTTCGGCTTGACACCCGAAGCCGTACTTAAGGCAGCACGGGATTTGCTGAGTAAATAAAACGGGTTCGTTAGCTTAAGTTAAGGGTTGGCTTTGCGTCAGCCCTTTTTAGTTACATTCTTATTTTTTAACTGATCGCGATTAAATATGACATTTTTACTGGGCATCGATATTGGCACTTCGAGCGTTAAAGCCGTTCTGTTTGACCCGGATACCAGCCAAATAGTTGCCGTCGCCGGACGCGAATATCCAATACATCACCCTGCACCCGACCGTGCCGAACAAGACCCTGATGATTGGTGGCGTGCAACGGTCGAAGTTGTTCGACGTGTGACCGTCGGTGTGGATGTTGATCGAGTCGTGGGTATCGGTTTTAGTGGGCAGATGCATGGTACGGTGATGGTTGGTGAAGATCACAAGCCAGTTGCCCCGGCGATCATCTGGGCTGATCAGCGGACAGCGGCAACCGTCAAAGAACTCACACAGATGTTGGGTGCAGATGCTTATGCGGCGACTGCGGGCACACTGCCTGCCGCCGGATTTATGGCGGTGACTCTGTTGTGGTTGAAGCAGCATGATCCCGCATTGTTAGGACGCATCTACAAAGTAATGCTGCCGAAGGATTACGTCAGAATGCGGATGACGGGTGAAGTGGCAACTGACCCCAGCGACGCGGCAGCTACGGCATTGTTTAATGTAACGACACGCGAATGGGCGAGCAATATTATAAGCAGGGCTGGCTTGCCGGAGAATGTGCTGCCAACGCTGCGGGCATCGGTGGCAGTGGCAGGGTATTTGCGGGCAGAGGCAGCGGCAGAACTGGGTTTACGGGCAGGAGTTGCCGTCATCACCGGATGCGCCGACCAACCGGCACAGGCTGTGGGTAACGGGTTGATTACGTCGGGGCGTGGATCGGTGACAGTGGGTAGCGGCGGGCAGGTGTGCATCCCGTTTCAACGGCAGGCGGGCGAATTGCTGCGCACTGATCCGCGAGTGCATGTGCTGAACCACGCCGCGCCGGATATGTGGTATGTGTTAGGGGCGATTTTGTCAGCCGGATTATCGCTGCGCTGGCTGCGTGATCTGGTGGGGTTAAAGGATGTGACGGATGCGTATCCGCGATTGAGTGCGGAGGCGGCAATTATCCCGCCCGGTGCGGATGGCTTGATCTTCCTGCCGTATCTTTCCGGTGAACGCACGCCGCATATGGATGCACTGGCGCGGGGGAGTTTCATTGGTTTAAGTGCGCATCACACACGCGGACATCTGGCACGGGCGGTGATGGAAGGGGTGACTTTTGCGCTGCGCGAAGCGTTCGAAATCAGCCGCGAGATGGGCGTGGTGGCAAGTACGCTGATCGCCGCAGGTGGGGCGATGGAAAGTGATGTGTGGCGCGGGATTCAAGCGGATGTGTTCGGTGTGCCGCTGCAACGGACGCTGTTGAAAGAGCAGGCCAGCGTGGGTGCGGCGTTGATTGCGGGCGTTGGGGCAGGTGTGTATCGTGATTTAGGGGAAGCCTGCGTTCGCACGGTGCAATATGGTGAGATTACTGAACCGAACGCCGCTAATCATGCTCGATACGATAGTTTATATGCCCACTTCCGCGAATTGTACCCGCGTCTGAAGGGCGATTTTCACCGGCTGGCAGAGGGCTGGTGAGAGAAGATTCGTTTGATGATGCGGGCAGCGCCGTTACTTGACGCGTGCCCGCCGCTATATGTGGCGATTACTGTCCGTTATCGCATGGGCCGACTAGCCTGCCTTCGTCGGGCGCAATCCAGCCTGAACCCGCAAATCCCAAATTCACACTGAACCAGCCATCCGGATTGGATTGAATGAAGGGTTTTGTGCTGAATTCATTCATACCGTCGAGAAGCTTGGCATCACGTTTAGGTTCGGCATAGATGCCTACCGTTTGTCCTGTAGAAGATTGCACACTACATATGATGGGTGTCGTCAACCGCGCACAATCTCCTTCAATTGTCACGCGATTGGCATTTACCCAGCCCACTAGCAACTGCGTCTCGGTAGAAAAGGTAATTGCATAGCGAAGATCGCGATAGTCGGTTGCAGGCATGCCACGATGTGCAATCAGCTTGGCAATAACAGGTGGAAGCCCCTGCGGTGAGTTATATACTTCAAGGTCGACATCACCGGCAGTAATTACACAGCTTGCTGCTCCAGAGGGTTTTAGACCCGCTAGTCCGATGCCCGGGATTGATGAGGGTACTGATGCAATGGGCGGGACAATGCCACTTTCAGTACAAGCGTCCGGTGTGCAAATACAAGGTTGTTGCAGATCGACGACGGTGCTGGAAATCCAACCGCCGTTAACGACTGTTCCGAGTGCGACAATTTGATACCAACCACTGTTGGCTAGACGGCTGGGCATAACCCAGTTGCCAGCAGGCATAACGCCGATGACGGGGAAGTTAGTACCCGGACCGCTGCGAATATTTGAAGCATCCACATTAGGCACAATTGCACAGACGTAGCTGGGTAATGGTTGTGAAAGGCGGTAAATAGGTGTGCCTGTTGGTTTGGGTGCAGAGGGGATTTTGGTCGCTGTAGGTATCACTGTGTTGGTCGGGGTAGGTGTGAACGTAGGTGGATTGACCGTAACCGTGATGGTTGGCGAGGGGGGCGGTGTTCTAGTAGGGTCAACATTCGTGAGGTTACAGGCCATCGGCAGCAACATCGCGAACCCAAGGACAAACCGTGCCCACAACGGAAAACGTGACATCATAATGGTTTCGCCTCTAATTTCAGGAGTGAATGATCTAATATTACAAAATGGATAACAGAATAGCATCCCCTAAAAGCCTGATTGACTTCAGACTAATGATGGATGCGGATAACTAATTTGGCTGATAAATTGGACGATATGAAAAAGTAAGGCTCTTTTGGGCACATTTTTTGTGCAGGTTGTACGAACTTTCGATTCTTTTTTTGTCACTAAGAAACGGCACATAATGGTTAAATTCGAAAAGTGGTAACGGGCCTTAATTGTTAAACAATGCTACGTGCAGGATTAACAGTCCTTAACGTATTTTTCACTTGCTACTCATAAATAAAATTCGATTGTGCAAATCAGAATTATCGTTAATTCTTAATATCACAAGCAAAGGCTACTTTAAGAGTTGTTGACTCTGCCGTTTAAGGTTCGTATACTGATCGTAGAAAAATGAAACAGACGCAGAGACAAAAAGTTTTTATTAAATAATTTTCTTACCCTCTGCGTCAGCACACTCAACGCCCTGTACCCTACAGGGCGTTTTTTTATTCCCCGACAATGGCTACAATTACTCATTTCAACCTAAGATGACCGACTCAAACTTAAGCGGAGGCTTAATCGTATGACGAAAACCCTTATGGCGTATGGCCTGTGGCAAAGCCCTATTTCTTCGCGTTCACTGGCGGAATCGCTGACATTGACGGATGTGCAATGGGATACAACATCGGACACACTGGTATGGCATGAGCGGCGTGGGGCGAAAGGTGTGCTAGTGGCGCAATCGGGCGGTCAAGGAGCCCGCGATATGACTGACGACCAATCGGTACGGGCAAAAGTGGGTTATGGGGGTGGCGATTTTACGGTTGCAGCGGGATATGTCTATTTCTCTGGTAACGGAGGACGCTTATACCGGCAGGCGCTTGCAAGTGGTAGTGCTTACCCGATTACACCCGCCTTTGGTGATGCGGCAGCACCGCGCGTATCTGGCGATGGTAAATGGTTGCTTTACGTTCATAGTTATGAAGGTGTCGATACTCTGGCATTGGTCGACACAGAAGGTAAACATTGGCCGCGCAAATTCGCTGAAGGAACGGATTTTGTTATGCAGCCAGCATGGCAAACACAGGGTGAATACGTCGCCTATGTCGTTTGGAATCATCCACAAATGCCGTGGGATGGAACGGAACTGCGACTGGCGACAGTTGAATATGATCGGGATGGGATTCCCTTTCCAGCGGAGACAGTTACGATTGCCGGAAATACCGAGACATCCATTTTTCAGCCTGAATTCTCACCGGATGGGCGCTATCTGGCTTATATCAGCGATGCAACCGGTTGGAATCAATTGTATTTGTATGATCTTGCTGCCCAAACCCATGTTCAGTTGACGACTGATGAGGCCGATCATGCGCAGCCAGCATGGCAGCAGGGTATGCGGGTTTATGGTTGGTGTCATGATAACCAGCATATTGTTTATATCTACAATTTTCAGGGTTGGCGTTATTTGACCCAACTGGATATTACAAATCCATCGAAAAAATCTTTGTGGGAAGGATTGGGTAACCACACTGATATGTCGCAGGTATCAGTATCGTCGCTGAACAGCCGCGTTGCTGTGATTGCCTCGTCCGTAAAAATTCCGCCGCGTATTGTGACTTATATGCCAAAAATTACGGATGTGCCGCCGGTATTGTCGATGCCAGCGACTAATCCGGTAAGTATGCAAGTCGTTGTGCAGGATGAGAAAGCCGCGCCGATTATCCACCGTCGTTCAAATACCGAGAATACGCCTACAAGTGCCTTAGCATCGGTTGAAGCCATTGCGTGGACAGGGCATGATGGTGGGACGGCCTATGGCCTGTACTATGCACCAAACAGCGACCAATTCGAAGGCGTTGGCAAGCCGCCGCTCATTGTTTATGTACATGGCGGCCCAACTTCTCAGATCACAGCCCGTTATCATGGTGACGCGCAGTTTTTTGCGACGCGCGGTTACGCGGTGTTGATGGTGAACCATCGCGGCGGCACGGGTTATGGTCGCGCCTATATGAACATGCTGCGCGGCAACTGGGGTGTTTATGATGTTGAAGACTCGGCCTCGGGCGCGGCTTATCTAGCGGCGCAAGGATTGGTTGATCCCAATAAATTGGTCATTCTGGGGGGCAGTGCAGGCGGTTATACGGTATTGCAATCATTGGTTAATAAGCCGGGATTTTACAGAGCGGGTGTCTGCCTATATGGTGTGAGCAACCAGTTTGGGTTGGCGATGGATACGCATAAATTTGAGGCACATTACAGTGATTCGTTGTTAGGATCGCTGCCACAGGCGGCTGATTTATATCGCGAACGGTCACCCCTATTTCATGCAGACAAGATCGTTGACTCGATTATTGTCTTTCAGGGTGAGGATGACAATGTTGTACCGCGCAACCAATCGGACTCGATTGTCGAGTCATTGAAGGCTCGAGGTATTACGCATGAGTACCATGTGTACGCCGGAGAGGGACACGGCTGGCGCAAACCGGAAACGATTGAACATTACCATGATGCGGTGATCCGCTTTTTGACACAGCATGTAGTTTTTGCCTGAGGTTGATGCGGCTTTAGGCGTTTGATGGTGTGATGAGTAGTTGACGGGCTGACTCAAGGCTATCCGCAAATTTGAAAGGGCGACTTTCCATTTTGCTGCCATAAATTTTCAAGAAGCCTTTATAAGCTATACGCACAAGTGTATTCGCGCCGATGATGATTTTTTGACCCTCATTGGCGCGGGCATCCCCCTGAGAAAACAACTCACCGGCGCGGGTGATGAAATCCGATGGAATGCCGCCCGCATCGTGAATATCAATCAGCAAATCTACGGTGTGGGGTTGACTGGTAATCAGGTCGTCGGCCTGTTCAATGGCTTGCCTCAAATCTTGCCATATCCAGCCATGTTGAAAGACGATACGAACCACGTTGTGCTCGCTATTATCCCAAGCGACTTTAATTGTCATAGTTGTTGTTACCTCCAGCACATAATACGCAATGTCACACCATCTGGTTGCTGATTTCACCAAACTTTTACACGGTGTAAATGACTGCAAAGTCAGCAAACTCTGGAAGGTGACATTAGCCTGCTATTGTAAAGCTGGCCTGTGCGCCGGTAACAGGAGTGCCATCGATAGAAAGATCCACGCGATAATTGCCGGGTGTAAAGGGAAAGTCGCTTGGTTCTACATAAAACCAGATGCAGTTATTGTTAATGTCGTCTTTCGGCGAAAAATCCTGAGTCGTGAGCAGGGTACTATCCATATACCACTGTGCCCCTAACGTACTACCAGCGGTGATGTTGGCTGCGGTCGCCACGACATAAATCTGTGCGGTGGTGCTGGCGAAGCTGGTGGTGGATGCCAGAGCACAGTCATTTGAGCCTACACCTTCTGCTAATACGAGGTTGAAAAGCCCCGATTGACTAACTGTCAGTGTTGGCAGACTTAAATCCAAAGAATCGGGTGTTGAATTGGTCGGCGGAGCTACAGGAATGCTACTGGCTTGACCCGTTGCGGGAGCGGTCGCAAGTGAATAATTGATATTTGGCTGCACCTGTGCAATTGCCGTACCATCGATTCCGGCGGCTTGCAACGTGCTGCTTAATTCGTCGCGCAAGCGGTTGACCTGTGGAATCGCGGTTTTAACATATTCTTCCGTGCGTTTGAGTTCATCTGCCTGATAGGTGGCAGTGATCCGCAAGTCGGTAATCTGGGTGCTAAGGGCGGCATTTTCTACTGCCAGCGTTTGCTCGACTGAATTATCGGAACAAGCCGCGATCAATAGTAAGCTGCTAACCATAACCAATACGAGAAACTTTTGCTGCATCAGTGTTGACCTCCTGCGCTGAGAAACATCGTTAAGTCTAGCGATGAAGGGCGGATGGTCAAGCCGCCGTAGTGCAAACGGTGGAAACCATTTTGGGGTTCGCTCTCGTTACAAATTCGAACTATACTTTATACAAACCAGATAACAACCTTATAATTGGACTAACCTAGTGTTGGTTGATCTTTTTGTGGAGTGAATTTATGACCCCGACGACCGCTTCCAGACCTGTGAAAAAGGCAAAGCAAGGCTGGTATGAGCAGTTGTTTTTCAACCGCCGCCGCCCACACTTGCGCGCACTGCCTAAGGAGTGGGATCGCCCTGAGGATGAGGATGAATACCAGCGCCTGATTCATCAGGATGATTTTGTCTCGCCCAAATATTGGGAAGATGACGATTTGACCCAGTATCCTGTTATTGTGCATGATGCCGAGGATTTGGCGGAATATTTGCTGCCGACCTATTTCGAATATAGTCAGAAGTCCAAATATTATCAGGATCGTTTTTATTTCTACCAGTGGGTGTTCGTGATTGGTGCATTTTTAACCACCGTCGCGGGCGCTATCGCTACACTATTGTATATCCCGCCGAATTTGTCAGTATTAGCGACTCAGGCTGCCGAGCGAGCACAGGATTTGAATGCCATAAACTGGCAGCAGGTTTTTAGCATTATTACGGCAATCATCGGGACGTTTACGGCCTTTTATACAGCCTTGAGTAACCGGCACGAGCCTCAAAAACGTTGGGGGAAGACCCGCCGTTTGACCGAGGAACTGCGTATGCATTATTTTACGTATCTTGCTCATCTTGCACCGTATGACACCGATGACCGGATTCAAGTGCTGCGCGAAAACGTTATCAACATCCGCGTGAAGGAGCAGGAAAATGTCTGAAGCTGAGAAGTTCGCCGCGCAGGCTGCGACTGCCAACACCGCTGTTGATCTTGACCAGCAGGGGCATGATCGGCGTGATATTGAAGTGCTGTATAAAATTTATATGGACAAGCGGCTTGAGTCGCAGATTGCATTTTATGAGAGCCGGGTACTCGAAAATCAATCGAACGCGGATTTCACCTTTACCGTCAGTACGGGTGTTATGGCCATTTCAGCATTTGTAGCCACCGTTAGCGCCCTGATAAACTCGCCAATATTTTCATTACTTTCGGCGATTCTCCCTGCTTTCGCGGCACTGTTGGCTGCATTCCGGCAGCTTTATGGTTGGGAACGTCAAATTAGCATTTACCGTGACGCACTGCTTGGTTTGGAACGTGTCAAGCTCATTACACCGGATAAAGCCCGGATGCCGCTGGTCGATCTGCCCGCTATATATCCTAAACTCGTTGCCAATGGCGAATCCGTTTTTACGGGTGAGGTTAATCAATGGGGACAGTTTGTCCAAAATACTGACAAGTCAGCCGATGATGCTGCAAATGCCTTGATGGGAAATTTGCAATTGACGGATGCGCAAATTGCAACCATTCGCAAAATAGTTGAGGCGGGCAAGCCTAAACCTGCTTTTGGTCAGCATACCATCACGGTTCATCCCGAAGAAACTGGTGCCTTGGTCTCTGGCGGCGTTGCAGGTGATGCACCGCCGATGACATCCCCCGATACCGACTCCATGTATGAAGAGGATGCTCCTACGGCGGTTGATGAAGACGGGTCTGTGATTGAAGATATTGTGCCGCCGATGCAAGAGGACTCATATGCTGGTCAGGCAGAGGCTGAACCGCAGATAGAATATGACGCACCGCCGCCAGAAGCAATCAGCGCCCTGTCTCCCGGTGCAATGCATGTTTCTGCCCCACAGCCTCCTCCCGAATTTGCTGATCGGGAACAGGATCCGAATGCCAACGGATAAAGAATGACAGTCTTGAAGGAAATAAAAACAGCCTGAACCGATCAAAGTTCAGGCTGTTTTCGTAAGTGGAGGTGACCGGAGTTGCACCGGTGTCCAAAAGATTCGCGGACGTGCGTCTACAAGCGTAGCCAATTCTTTAATTTCACCGGCGGTAGCCCTAACTGGCGAGGTATGCCGACGGCTAACCGATATTTTCTTTGACCTGCTTTATCGGTGTGAGCAGTGCCGCATACTATGGTTAATTACGCCCACCAATCCACTCGCATAGCAACGGATGGGGTGAACGGTTAGCCCCGCAGGGCTAACACTCTGGCGCATACCTTAGGCGGCTGCGGGCAGAGCGAATGTGTTATTGTTGGCAGTTAATGCCTTGCCTGTTTTTACGTGGACAAGCTCCACGGCTTGCAACACGGACACAGCCTCTCCTGTCGAAGCTGATACACCCCCATGTTGATATGATTATAGCAGAAAGGTGCTGCAAGTAAATTGGATTATGTCAGTTTCGTATTAGAAGGCGCGTCTATTGCATATAATGAGGTTAATCGATTAAGGGGTATAAGAACAGCTATGCACGCAGGCAGCAGTATTGATGAACTCAAGCAGGTTAGCGGTTGGTTGTGTTTGGATTTTTGTAACACGGCAGATCGTATGCAAGGGGTGATAACGGAAGATTGGATGAACACAGGCGCTGATGTGCTGGCGTGGGGACAACGGGTAGGTATATTGAATGATGGCGCTACGGTTGTAGGTGTTGGTGCGTTGGAGTCTGCCCATATTTTGCGCGAGTTGCTGTACCGAATTTTCTCGCGGTTGGCGGCAGGCGAAAAACCGCTGACTAATGACCTCGATACATTTAATGATCTGCTGCGTGACGCAATGGAACATGCCAGAATTATTTCGGATGATGAAGGCTATAAATGGGTGTGGGCAGCGGGTTCATCCGCGACGGATAGTGTGATGTGGACAGTAATGCGCTCGGCTGCGGATTTATTGACTGCACCGGAACTGCGTCAGCTGCGGCAATGTGCTGCGGATGATTGTGGATGGCTATTTCTGGATACAAGCCGCAATCATGGACGACGTTGGTGTGATATGGAAGATTGTGGAAACCGAGCCAAAGCTCGACGCTTTTATGCCAAGACCAAAGGTGATTAGTTTGTCTAAACGGGATGAAAGCGAACGAACTTTACTTTTTCGGCAGCTTTCAACAAATCTTCACCAGCAGCATCTGCAGGAATGCCAAAGAAGCGGGGCAGCATATTAGGCTGTTCCCGTTGATAGAGCTCCAATATTTGTGAGATATCGTTCATATCGGTAACGTGTTCGCCGCGCATCTGTTGTTTCTTTTGTTGAATTTCCAACGTGACCACCGGATTTTTCTCGACATTCTTATACCAGTTTGAAATACCACCTATTGTGAATGCCAAGATATTATTACCTTGCCGTTGGAAGCCGATAGGGGTACTGAATAATTTCCCCGATTTCCGCCCGGTAGTAGTAATAATCATCACTATTTTGCCCATTTTCCCCATCCAATTACGGCGTAGGAGAAATATCTGCGCTTTGAAGGCAAGTTTGGCGATGGGCGAAATGCGGCGTGATTCAGTGTTGATTTGGGTCATGATATAAGCTCAATTTACAATATATTCGGTTGATCGATATATTGTAATCCAAATGACCGTGTAGTGATCAAACCTTAACCGAAGTCCAATTTATTGTTGTTGGGTCGATTTTTTGGAGGTATCACCAACTTGTTGATAATGTTGGGCCGTCTCACGGTTAAACAACAGATATAAACACCCAATTAAGTCTTATATGATATTAGAGGTGCAGGAGATTGCACCTCCAATATAGAGTAGTGTGGTTAATCGGTAGGAATCGGCGGCGGAACGAGTAAGAAACTGAGGCCGACACTAATTGCTCCGGCGACAATCGGTACACCCAACCATGTGTGAATCTCCCACCATAATCCGCGCTCACCACTGATGACGATTGCGGCGAATACCAGCAAGAAAAGGATAGGCGGCACGATGAAAGCGAACAGGCGCAGCGCTTGATGTCTCGAAACGGACGGTCGCAGCCAAGCGATCAACACATCAGTCAACAGGCCGCCGAGCAGCGCGGCGATGATAACCAGCGCGTTCTTCCCGTTAAAATCAATGCGCATTAAGAACATCAAGGCGGCATTGAATGTAAACATGAGCGTTGCCACGCCAAATGGAAGCTGCCAGCGGCGGATGAGCAGCAGCAGTGATCCCATCATTAGAGCCGTGGGGATAAACACATACATGACGCTGGTGACCTCGGTGAAATACTTGGAATTGCCGCTTGGGGCAGTCATATTTAGCACAGCGGTATTGGCGAAGATATTGGCATATTGAGTGAAAAACGTGAATAGGGTGAACAACAGTGTCACCGAAGCAATTGCCGGGAAAAGATCACCCCAACTGTGTAAATTTGAGCGTCGCCATGTCGCACGCAACGGCCCACTGATAAACAGGAATGCGCCGGATGCAAGCAACAGATGGGTAGGGCTGAATAAGGCTTCGAGACTTTGTTCGATGCCAAACACGGTATGCCAGACCATATCGCCCGCGCCACCAATAAAAAATAGCAGCACACCTAACAACGAAAGACCATAACCGTGTGGCAGCGCCCGTGCCCAAGCATAGCCTTTACCCACATTTCGGTACTGGGTAACACTCATGAGGATTGCAACTGAAAAGAAACCGCCATACAGTACGGCATGCCACGGGGTGAAGAATGTTTCCAAACTGGGGATGCTGTTATGCGCCCAGCCATCTACAAACAGGCCAAACAAGAAGAGTGCTGAGGTAACAACAGAGAGCATGTCGAGCCAACGACTGTCGGTTGGGTAGCCGTCTAAACGCTTGCGATTAGCAATATTGGGAAGCACACTCGTTTGATTTACAGATGCCATAGCTAACCCTCCTTTTTAACTTTCCATATGGGCGATATTTTCACTGATTATACGAGTATTTTGAAAGAAAAGTTCCGGCGAAAAGATTATCTTTAGAAAGCCAAACGCCTCCAGGGGGTGGAGGCGTTTGGTATTCGGGGCAGCCTGTCCGGCAGCGAGTGGGGGTAACTGCCACCGAACAACTGAGACTATAGCAGGGAAAGGTGAGAGCCAAACTACGCCCCCCCTACGGAAATCCTACGGCAGGCTTAGAGATTGATGAATTGCGGAAAAACATAATCCGGTTATCATTAATGAAAGGCTGATAACTGTTTATATTTTAATTGGGGGCAAACTTATGCTGCGGCGTTCAACGTTCATCGTGTTTGTGATGGCACTCGTACTGGGCGCGGCTGTACTGCCAGCCAGCGCAGGAAGCACTGTAGATGCGAGCTTTTCGCTCGGTTGTGACGGCTTTTCCGGAAGTGGACAAATCCTGCTCGACCGTGACAATACTGGAAGTACCCGTGAAGCGTTCCAATTGGTTGTAACGGACGGGGTCGGCAATATTATTTATAAGCCAGTAGTAGATAGTTTCTTTGTTGGTGGCACGGTATCGTGGACGGCTGGCAACAAAGTAGAGTGGACAACCAAACCGGAATTTAATCCGTTGACCCTGCGTGTTGTAAGTCTGGCGGGCAATAAGCTCGCTGAACAAACCATTGTTGTGGCGACCGGCAGCTGCGATGGCTTGACTTCATTAGGCGCGCTGCCCACTGTGGATACCGGTGTGACCTCACCCTCAGTAACCATCAACACCGTTCCGCCACGTCCTACTAATCCCGACGATGTAGCCAAGATTCTCCCCGGCTTCTTGGTGGTTAATACGGATAACCTGACTCTGCGCAGTGGTGATGGGCCTCAATTTACCCGTGTTGCTATTGTGGATGGCGGAACCAAGCTCATTCCGTTGGGTCGCAATTTGAAGTTTACATGGTGGTTGGTACAGGCCGGTGATGTAATTGGATGGGCAAAAGCCGAGTTCCTGATTGCTCGTGGTAATTTGACGAGTGTGAAAGTCGTACCCACCGAAGGCGAAATTACACCCGCGACGTTCTTCATCTTTAGCCGGACTGCCTTGCTTTCCGCGCCAAAATCCAACGCGTTGCCGTTGTGTACGGTTGATGGCGATGTGGAGTACCTCGCCGTAGGTCGTAACAGAGCAACCGATTGGTATGAAGTTCAGGCAACCTGTGATAATGCTGTGGTCAAGGGTTGGGTATTCTCAGAATTGGGCGCGTTCCGTGGCCCTGCTGGGACGATTTTGCCAGTGACTACGCCGTAAAGCACTTTCTCGATCATTGTTATAATGTAGGGCGGCTCACGAGTCGCCCTTATTTATTTCAGGTAGAAGCTATGCATAAGTGGATGATTCTGTTTTTGATGGGCATGTTTTGTGCAGCAGGTGGAGTTCAGGCACAAGACAGCCCTATATTGGTCGGCCCGCTCGTGGCTGTCAACACGGCGGCACAGGATCGCATCATTCTGTACGATGTGAGCAGCGGGGAGCAGCGGTCACTTCGTTTTGGTGATGGTTGGCAAATACCGTGGGGTTTCTCGGCAGATGGCTGCCGCATCATCTTCACAATGAGTGACGGCTTGGCGATGGGGCGGGCATACAGTTCCAAATTAGATGGCAGCGATACGCGCACACTGGTGCAGTTTAATGATCTGCCTGACGATGCATGGGGCGTGTGGGAACCGCAGTCCTCACCGGATGGATCGCTGGTTGCGTTTACCTTGCTTCGTAAAGATACGCAATCCGGCAAAATCACCAGTCATCTTGCAGTCGTGGATGCGGATGGTGGGAAACCGAGTATATACAGCGTCAGTGGTAGTGAATATGAACCGCAGTGGTCGCCGGATGGCAAATGGCTGGCGTATATTTCGTTTACCGAGCGTGTGCCCGGTGCGGATATTAATTTGACAGCCGTACCGACACCAGACGGACAACAAGCGGCGTTGGGGACGCTGCTGCGAGAGGCAGACCTATGGGTCGTTAGTGCCGATGGAAAAACCAAATATCGTCTGACGAATTTCCCTACCGGAAGTGTGCGTGCGCCGCGCTGGTCACCGGATGGCTTTTTGGTTAGCTTCATTTACTCGCCTAGCCCCAATAATGACACATTCTGGATGATCGGCAACGCTGATGGTGCGATTGCGACACAGTTGAGTTATCAGTGGGTTTCCATTATGGATACAACGTGGTTTCCGGATAGTGCGTCGATACTTGGCGTAGCGCGGGAATTTCAACAGGTGACGGATAATACGTTGTGGCAAATTCCGCTGGTGGGTAATGCCGATACTGATGGGAAGCGTTTTATCCCCGACCCTAACTTGACCTTTGCCGATTATGCCCGTTTTAGTGCTGATGGTCACTGGCTGGCAATGCGCAGCGAATACGCGCTGGTACTGGCAGATGTCAGCAGCGGGCAGTGGTCGTTGGTCGGGAGTGTACCGCTGGCGAACACGCCACCTGTCTGGAGTCCGGCTGCCTTCAGCGGAGAAGATCAATGTGCATAAAGCCTAAAGGCCTATAGTCAAGAAGAGAAAACTTATGCTGCGCTGTGGAATAGATATGATCGAGAATAAGCGGATTGAGCATGGCATTGCTCGCCTCGGAGAACGATTTCTCAATCGCTTCTTCACGCCCGGTGAACGGGAAGATTGCGACGATAAGCCCAACCGATTGGCGGCACGGCTGGCGGGTAAGGAAGCGGTTAGTAAGGCGCTTGGCACCGGCATCGGTGATGTGAGTTGGAAAGAGATTGAGATACGATGCGATGAGCGTGGTCGCCCGTGGTTATATCTGCACGGTGCGGCGGATAAACTGGCTACTGAACTAGGGCTGACCCAGTGGGACATCAGCCTGACGCACACAGCCGAATATGCCTCGGCGGTGGCGGTTGCAAGTAGCTCATAAATAAGCAATAATGCCCTAATAACATTTATCGTTGATGACAATATAATCCTGTGGAATACTGTTTATGGGATTGTCGAATCGGAAGTCATTCACTGTTCTGTTTTGTGCATTAATCTTGTTGCTGATTCTCCTGAGCCGTGCCCCATACTTCGGCTGGCTGGAATTAGATGCACATGAAGTGTGGACGATGTGGCAATCTGTGGGTACGCTGCCACAGGTTGTTGATCGCACCCCTTACGATTGGGGTCCCCTTTACTATAGTGTCATGCTTGGTTGGCAATCACTGGTCGGCAACCATGCCGTAACAGCCCGGATGCTATCTGTCATATGGCTGGTACTCGGTTCAGTCTTCATGTATCGGTCAATGGCGCGGTTACGGCGTGATACAGCACCTTTTATGGCGATGCTGCTGTATGCGGCCTCGGCAGGAATCATATACCTCAGCGTTAACATACGCGGCTATGCCATCCAACTGGCGCTCATGCCATTGGGGTTTTGGCTCACGCTGCGATATTTCGATTCGCGGCGATACACATGGCAGCAAGTGCTAATGGGCGTAATGCTTGCCCTGACCATGATCGCGATGGTTTATGTTCACCCGACTGGCATGTTGGCTTGCGTGCCATTGGGCGTATTTACGGTCTTTGCGTATCCACGTCGGTTGTGGCGTTGGTGGTTGCCCGGATTGCTGACGCTACTCGTTTCGCTGCCCCAGCTAAATATGCGTTTTGGTACAGCGACAACGCGCCTTAATGGAACCGTTTTCAGCATTGATTTCAAGCGTGTTTATTCCTTTTTTCAATACTACGGTGGACATTCGGCATTACAGCAGGTCATAACGGCTGTCCTCATATGCGTTGCACTGATTTTTCTATGGCGTTCAGTATCATTATCAGGCAAAGTCTTAGCCTTATTTGCTTCTATTTTGGGAGGTTGCGTTCTACTCATCTTTCTGGGAGGGCGATTGGGATTCAGCGGGGAGCGTCATGCATGGTGGTTAGTAACGCCTGTCGTCCTAACAATTGCATGGGGATTATCCTATCTGCCACGCCCTGCCACGTTTGCTTGCTTTGGGATATTAATAGTTGGTTTGTATATACCGTCACTTCCCGGTCAACTGGATGAAAGCGGCAGCCCAAACCCACCCATGGGCGTAAATTTTGCTTGGCTGGCACGAAATGCCCGCTGGGGTGACGCGGTAGTGATTGATCCACGGCAGCAGTGTACTCGCTTTAAGGATAAGTGGGATTACTATACCCGTCTTTATTTCCCACAGGGGATCAACTTTGTTGATAATCCGGAGTCTTACCGGCGCGTATGGTATATCAGTGCAGACGGTTGGGAGGCTCCTCAATTGAAAGCTGCGGTAAATCACAATCGCTTACCGGCGATATTTAACGGCCCTTGGAATTGTCTGTTTCGATTATACGTCGCACCGCCCGATGTATGCGGCATATTGTATGACAACGGGATGCGTTTTCATGGGTATGAAGTCATCGAGGATGGACAGCCCATTTCGATCCCGCTTATCCGCCGCTAAAACGACTCGATTACAGTACGTTTGTGGTGGTCGGCGGATACAGCGCTCTCTGCGGACTACAGCGTGGGTTTATATATATTGGATACCGAACATAATGCACTTGTTGCGCAGCTAGATAGTGAACCACAGTTGATTAAACTTGACCCTATGGATTTTTCGACGATGCCATCTGAAACCAGCCAGTGGAAGCCGCGCCAGCTTTACGTGGAAGAGCGAACGTTGCATGTGCCAAATATCCTGCCGGTAACACCGGAAGGGATAAACACTTTTGCGCTGGCGTTGACCGTTTATCAATCTGGCGACAATATTCGTGCCGATGCTCCCGGACTTACGCGAGAGCATATCCGCATCCTTCAGGATTTTGTTGTTCGGTCATGGTAAAAACGATGATTGAGCATGATGAGGCTGAACGACAAGTCGACGGAATGTGCTATGTGATTATTGAATTTGCAGGAGGACGTGGGCGCTGCGCCACATGCCTTCGAGGTCATAATAGTGACGTTTTTCTTCTTGGAAGAGATGCACAACGGTGTCGCCGTAGTCCATCAGCATCCAACCACTTTCAGGTGTGCCTTCTATCGAGGATGGCAGCTTGCTGAAGCGTTCTTTGACCTGTTCGCGCACGCCATCTGCCAAAGCACGCAGTTGACGGTCACTGTTGCCTGTGCAAATGACAAAGTAATCCGCGATGATGGCATCCGGGCGCAGGTCGAGAAGTACGATATTCTCAGCCTTTTTGTCTTCTACCGCATCCACGATAAAACGAGCGAGTTCAATTGATTCCAGGGTAAAACTCCTAGGTCTTGGCTATTGTCTTTGGGTGGAAAAGTGAAAAATGTGTAATTTAATCACTGTGCCCACTTATTTTGCATTGTAGCATAAGGTGAGTGGGAAGCAACAGGCGCGTTATTGCAGGAAGTTCTGTACAGCGTTGACAACCTGCTTAGGTTGTTCATCCAATGGTTGATGATGTGTGCGTGGTAGTTCTAACAAACGGCCATTGGGCAGCTGCTTGGCGGCAAGGCGGCCTTCGTTTGGATTCACGGTCGTGTCGTGACTGCCGAGGATAACCAGCGTCGGGTGTTGAATAGTGGGCAGGTGTGGCTGCATATTCTCGCGGGCGATACTGTGCAGCGCGTGAGTGCTGGCCTGCCATGATGCCCGTTGGAAATCTTCTTGAATACGCATAATTGCCGCATTATCCAAGTACCAGTGCGTTGGTCGGGTAAAAATCGGGCTAATGACGGTTTGGGCTAACGTCCATAGTGGGCGGGTTTTCGATAGTGTGTAATCCATCAGATTACTCGTAAATAAGCCGCTGAATTCAATCGGATGACCAAACCGTCCGGTGACAACGGGTGCCATCAATACCAGCTTTTCGGTCAAGTCCGGCTGGGTAGCAGCCATTTTGAGTGCCAACATCCCACCCATCGAATGTCCCATGATGGCCTTAGGTTGAATGTTATGGTGGGCACAAAAATCGAACAGCATGTCCGCATGATGTTGAATATGGACGGGTTCATCATGGGCTGGACGCGGTGACTGACCAAATCCATATAAATCAACTGCCCAGAAGCGGGCTGTATGACCTAAATCATGCATGAGGCGCGACCACATCTGGCCTGAACTGGCCCACCCATGAATCAATAGCACATCAGGGCCGTCGCCTTGACTGTTATAATGAAGTTTAGTTGGGGAATGAGTTACCATCATCGCTAAATTATAGCATAGCTTGCGCGTGTCAAAGGATGAGGAATCGCATAATGCTAAAGGCTGACGGTGTGCATCAAGTTGAAATGTTCACAATAGGCGAAGTTGCCGCGATGGCAGGTCTACAGCCTTCGACACTCCGTTATTATGAGCGTATCGGTTTGTTACCTGCGGCGCGGCGCGTCAGCGGGCAGCGGCGTTATACAACGGCTGTCTTACCGTTGTTGGCGGTCATACAGATGGCGAAAGAGGCCAGCTTTACGCTGCCCGAAATACAGGCATTGCTGCATACCGAAGCGAACGGCGCGGTCATCTCCGAACGCTGGCAAACATTGGCAACCGCTAAAATACGTGAATTAGAGTCGTGATTGCTCACGCGCAAGAAATGAAAGCGCTGCTTGAAGAGGCGTTAAGCTGTGGTGCGCTGAAGTTCGAACTCGATCAGGTCGACGCAATAAATTATTCAGCCGAAATCTAAAACTGGTTCTTGACTTAAAGTTAGGTTTAAGTCGTACATTTGGTCTATCGAATGTCTTTTCTGTTTTTTATGTTGCAGGAGGAAATAAATGGCGAAAGAATCAGAGCGTTTAGAACAGGAATTTATTGCGACCACCCGTGAGAAAACGGGCAAGGATGTTTCCGAATGGCTGCGGGTGATCAGCACCAGCGGCGAAACCAAACCCAACGCCATCCTGAACTGGCTCAAGCAAAACCACCAACTTAATCATATGCAGGCTAATTTTCTTTCGGGCATCTACTTGAATGATGGCAAACCTGTTTTTGACCACAAGGTGTTGTTTGACAAACTGTTTGCCGACAAATCGGACTTACAACCTGTCTATGATGCATTGAAGCAGGCCGTAAGCCAGCAGTTGCCGGACGCCTTATTCATCCCAACCAAAGCCTATATCTCAATTGAGGCCAAACGCTGCTTTGCCTGTGCCACGCTGACGAAGAATAATATACGTGTCGGCCTCGATTTAGGCACTGCGCCATTCGATGATTATGTGCAGAAAGCACGAAGTTTAGGTGCGATGCCTAACCTGACTCATATGGTCGAAGTAAGTGTTCCGGGGGATGTAAACAGTGATTTGTTGACCGCTATTCAGCAAGCGTATAACAACGCACATAAGGTTAAGTAGGCAAACCATGATTGACGCAGAATCGTTAAAAGGTATTTTACAACGTAACTTTGGTGTCATTCAACGTCAGATAAATGGATTGACCCACGAGCAAAGCCTGATTCAACCGCCTTTTCGGGGTAACTGCCTGAACTGGGTAATCGGGCATATGGTGATGAGTAGGGATCGTATACTAATCATGCTAGATGGGTCGCCCATCTGGACAGAAGAAATGCGTGCGCGTTATGAACGCGGTTCGGAACCGATTGTTGATGAGGCTGACGCGCTGCCGTTTGAGCAAATCTTGGCGGATCTGGCAACTTCTCAGGAACGGATTCTTGCGTGGTTTGAAACCTGTACACCTGATGATCTGAATGTTGAACGCACACCTCACAATATTAAAGGGGATTCTGCTCCAAGGTGGGATTGGCTTGAATTTCTACTTTGGCATGAGGCCTATCACCTTGGCAACCTCGAATTGCTGCGCCAACTGGCAGGTATGAATGATAAAGTCATAGGATAACTGTTTACCTACGGGTATTGCGGTGTATCTAGAGGGTGGCATAGTGTCACCCTTTAATTTTTTGTTGGCTAATATTAAAGGTGCTTCAGGATTTCCAAGCTCATTTCGAATCGCCTAGTCCATTTAAGACACCCATGTGACCGTCAACGCACACCGTTTGATCTACGTTTATGATTCAAAAGATTGTTTTCGCTGTTTAACACAGTAATACGGGTCCACTTCATTTGATATAATGTCATAGTTGTAATTCAATGATGTGAGGCGACTTATGGCGGATGGGTTTTACTGTGAACAGCAGGGTGACATTATGGTTTGCGGTTTTACCCACTCGAATGATGAAGCAGTAGATGCTTGGGCAGCCGTGTTAGCTGCTTATCTGGATAGTGTGATTCCGGATGAACACTTCCGCGTTTTGATGGATGTTTCCGACAAGCAGGTGAGTTTTACCCCGCGCGCTCGCCAGCGCACCGTCGAACTTTTTACCCATTATCGCAGCCGTCAGGGACGATATGCCTTCTTGTTTTCGAGCCGTACTGCGCCGTATTATTCACGCATCTTCTTTGCATCGTTGGGGCGTTTGCAGGGCGATTGCATCAAACATGGGCTAGTAAAGTTTCAAGAAAGGAAGTATTCATGGCGGCGCGATAGCGTTTTACGCGAATACTGCCCTTTGACGGATCCAGTTTAAGGATGTTGAGGCTGATATGGCGTAATATAGCCA